>DATGJV010000409.1:0-3135 GCA_035295005.1 Ktedonobacteraceae bacterium
CATCACTGCTCCGGCTGCCTTCAGCGCCTGGCCGAGGGTAAGCGCGGTCAAATAGTCTCCAGCAGCGTAGATGAGTGTCCCACTGGCAGTGATGCCGAGGCCAGAACGCCAGGTGTAGGCGCTGTTCAGAATGGTGCCACCCCAGGCAGAGCCATCGGAAGTGAGGGGATTGATGACGCCATTGTTAATCAGCAGCGCGGCATTTTGCCGCCACGCCACGAGGTCATGATTCGTACTGGTGAAACGTGGATCGGTACCCCAGGCTCCGAGAATAATCTTGCCTTCTTTCGTCACGGCAATGGTGGCAACGCCATTCTGAGGCGGCACATACACCACACCGTTTGTCATCAAACCATACTGACCATCGGCGTATTTAAACCCACCATTGAAAGCGGCAAGCAAAGCATTGCCCTGCTGGTCTGCGGTAGGAATGACACCAGGGCCAGCATGATTGAGAGGACCACCTGGCTCGACGGTACCAGCAACCATGTGCAGGCTGATGAAACGCATATCGAATTGCAGCATCGTTACAATCGCATATGGGTGCGATGGATCAGGCCGGATGAACGCCTTCGCGTCAAGCGGCAAATAGTTGTAGGGTGCGGGTGCCTGTTCCTGCGTATACCATATACCTTCACCTGTGATACCCGGCGTCACCACTGATGGGATGTGCGCTAACGGCATAGGCTTGAACGTTGACCACGTGGGCGGCGGCACCGGCGTTGGCGGCAACGTTCCCACTGACCACGGGGCATTCACATGCTGCCCACCCAGTTGATACTGGATATTGTGCGTGGTATCAGAAAGGCCGAGATACCACGACTCCACCTGTGCCGTGACGGTCGGCCCCAGCACCGCCCGCATCGCGTCTGCCAGCCACGCGCCCACCGCGCCGTTGCCCTGACTAAAGAACACGACCGCGATAACGGTAAGAATACTGACCACAATCAACAGGCGACGTAAACGCTTGCGGCGTGGCTTCTTACCCTTCTGCTTCCGTTGCGTGCGTTTCCCACGCCGCAAGCGAGTGCGCAACGGTTGCTCCTCTATCTGCTCTGGCTTTTGTGGCGCTGCAATAGCAGGCGTGACCACAGGCAACTGAGGCGTTTCTTGTGGAGCCATCACTAGCGGAGCGACCCGTGAGGCTTGCGTAAACGGTACCAGCTGCCCGCCAGGCGCTGTTTGAGGTATGGTTGTGTGAACCGGCGCGAGCGGGGATATCTGGAATACTTCCGGCATCTCTACCAAAGGCACTGGCATCGGCCTCTCTGGCAACACACCAGGGCCACGGAACTGTTTCCTGGCAGGGGTCCGTTCAATCGTTGCCACAAATCCACTTGAGGGAGCCAAATGCCGGGTAACGACTGCCGGACGGATAAACTGTCGCTTGCCAGCAGGTAGAGACAGCTTCAGCACATCCGGCCCGTCCACGTTCCCTTGCGAGGACGCTGAACCCGGCGGGATTTTGCCTTCATTCGAGTACACATGTACCACATTAGTATGAGTATGAGTATGATGAGCATGTCCTGACGTATCTTCACCGGGAATTGGTTTTTTGAAAACCGTCATAACACCTACCTCTTGCTGTAAGATAATACAATTTGGCACCTATTACTCGAAAAGACGTACAGGCCGTAAGCAAGTAACCGTTGCCCCATTCGTCCTAATCAGGACAGCAAATTTGCGGTACCTCTGGTAAAATAGCCGCTATGCATGTAAATTTTGTGGAATACAGTGCTATAATACAGATGGCTACACATTGCTACATGCTTTTTTAGATGAGGGGGCTGCTGGTTCTATGGCGAAGAAGATACTCATAATGGATGACGACCCGACGATTGCCGACTTGCTGACGGAGGCGCTGGCAGACGAGGGCTACGAGACGTTTATGACGACGCAGAGCTTGCGTTTCTATGACGCGCTGCGTGAACACCAACCCGATTTGATCCTGCTCGACTTAATGATGCCCTACCTTGATGGACGCGACGAGCTGCGTTTGATGGAGATGGGGGCCGACCACCAGATACCGGTGATTATCGTCACGGCTTATCCCGGCGCGGGCAACGAGGCAGAGGATTTTCGCAAGCTGGGCGTTGTTGAAATTGTCTATAAACCGTTCGACCTGGAGAAATTGCTCGCACTGGTGCGTACCACGATTGGCGCACCCGAAGGAAATACTCCATGAACACACCCGTGCGCGTTGCTCTAGATGCGATGGGCGGCGACAACGCGCCCGGCGAAATTGTCACGGGCGCTGTTCAAGCCGCCCGCGAGTATGGTTTTGGCGTCTATCTCGTGGGACGCGAGGACGCTATTCGAGCGGAACTCGCCAAACATGAGACACAGGGACTCGACCTGCCCATTATTCATACCGGTGAAGTCATTGAAATGGATGAACACCCGGCGAATGCTGTAAGGCGCAAGAAAAACGCCTCGATGACGCTGGCCCTGCAACAGGTACGCGATGGGCAGGCGCTGGGCGCGGTCTCTGCTGGCAATAGCGGAGCCATGATGGCAGCCTCGCTCTTCACGCTCAAACGCATTGCGGGAGTCGAGCGACCCGCGCTGGGTGGCGTTCTCCCCACGAAAGACGGGGCTTGCCTCGTCATTGACCTGGGAGCCAATACCGACTGCAAACCCGAATACCTGCAACAGTTCGCCCTCATGGGCTCTATTTATATGGAGCGCATTTTCAATATTTCTTCCCCTCGCGTTGGTTTACTTGCCAATGGTGAAGAGGAGAGCAAGGGCAACCAGCAGGTCATCGAAGCGCACGCTCTGCTCAAAAGCAACGCACAAACGCTTGGCCTTCATTTCATCGGCAATGTCGAGGGACGCGATATTCCGACAGGCGGTGCAGATGTCGTAGTCTGCGATGGCTTCGTCGGCAACGTCGTCTTGAAACTCAGTGAGGGCCTGGCAGAGACGCTCTTAGGCATGTTGCGTTCGGAAATGACCAGTTCGTTGCCGCGCAAACTGGCCGCCGCCGTCCTGCGGCCAGGTCTGCGCAAAGTGGGCCGCCGCCTCGACTACGCCGAATATGGCGGTGTCCCTCTACTGGGGGTCAACGGCTCCGCCATTATCTCGCATGGCCGCTCCAATGCGAAAGCCATTAAAAATGCCCTGCGTGTGGCA
>DATGJV010000410.1:0-2665 GCA_035295005.1 Ktedonobacteraceae bacterium
ATCCTCAGTTGGAGCCAGCAGCTTCGCCCCGCCACTCCTCGGCATCTGCTCGATCCTCCGTGATGTACCGTTGGCAAGCAATACTGGCGTTCCCTCAGCAATGCATGTCGTACATCCGAAACCCACCAGATGGAATCGCAACGCCTCCAGGTAAGGCGTCAACTCTGCGTTATTCAGATAATCCACCACCGCACGCGAACCGGGGGCAAGGCTGGTTTTAACAGTCGGATTGACGGAGAGGCCACGTTCAACAGCATGCTTTGCCACCAATCCGGCGGCGATCATCACTGACGGATTCGAGGTATTGGTGCAACTGGTGATGGCGGCAATGGCAACGGAACCATCGGTGATGTGCGTTTGTGTGTTGCCTATGGTGACTTCTACATTGTGTACATGCCCATTATGCCGCTTTTCGTCTGTTTCTTGCACAATGGGGTCGGGATTCGCCTGACCCCCTTCGTTAGCGAGCCGCAGCAACGCATTCTCGGTTGAGCCGTTTCTCTCCAACTCCTGGAAACGGTCGGGGAAGACCTGGCGGAAAACTTTGCCGAGGTCGTGCATAGCGACACGGTCTTGCGGACGACGCGGGCCGGCGAGACTGGGTTCAATCGTGCCGAGATCAAGCTCAAGCAGATCATCGAATTGCGGCTCTGCCCCCTCATCGGTGCGGAACATTCCCTGTGCCTTTGTGTACTGCTCGACCAGATCAACCAGTTCGGGACTGCGCCCGGTAGCACGCAGGTAGCGCAATGTCTCGGCATCCACGGGGAAAAGCGTCGCGGTCGCACCAAATTCGGGTGACATGTTCGAGATAGTGGCGCGGTCGGCAAGAGGAAGTTGGCTCAGACCAGGACCAGTGAACTCGACAAATTTGGCAACGACGCCGCGCTTGCGCAGCATCTGCGTGACGGTTAGCACAAGATCGGTGGCAGTTGAACCCTCTGGCAGAGCGCCATGAAGGCGAACGCCGATGACTTCTGGCGTGAGCAGGTAGAGCGGTTGACCCAGCAGCACTGCCTCGGCCTCAATACCGCCAACACCCCAACCAAGCACACCCAGACCATTAATCATCGTGGTATGCGAGTCGGTGCCGACAAGCGTATCGGGGAACGCTATAGTCTCTCCATCCTCTTCCTTTGTCATAACCACAGAGGCAAGGTATTCCAGGTTAACCTGGTGGCAAATTCCCGTGCCGGGAGGAACCACGCGGAAATTGCTGAATGCCTGTTGGCCCCAGCGCAACAGGGCATACCGCTCGCTGTTGCGCTCATATTCGCGCTCGACGTTCCGGCCAAACGAGAGCATTGAACCAAATGAGTCCACCTGTACTGAGTGGTCAATTATCAGATCAGCCGGAACAAGCGGATTGACTTTCTGCGCATCCCCATTCATCCGTGACACAGCAGAACGCATAGCCGCGAGATCGGCGACGGCGGGAACGCCTGTGAAATCTTGCAGCAGAACGCGGGCAGGTAAGTAGGGATATTCCCCCTCCGATTGCGCAGCCTGTCCAGGAACCCAGCGAGCAAGGGCAAGTACATCATCTTCGCTCACAAGGTCTCCACCTGCCTGCCGTAAGGCGTTTTCGAGAATAATTTTGATTGTAATTGGGAGTTTTTCGAGACCCTGAACACCTCTTTTGGTCAACGCCACCAACGAATAGTAGGTGACTTTTCCGTGCGTCCCTTCTAACGTTGCTCGCGCACCAAATACATCGGTATGCATACTCATGATACGTATCCTTTAATGTAGTGGAATGAAGAGGGAACCTGACACCTGGGATTTTCAAGCAATCACTTGTTGTATCCTTTTGCAATATCCAGAACTATTGCAGTACCCTGAATCGGGTCACTATCAAGGCGTCAGTTCACACATCAGCAAATATCTGTCACTTCATTATATGGCAATCGGGGCGTCGGGGCAAGGAAAAGGCTATCTGCTTGCCTGTGTAGCGGTAATAATGCGCAAACCCTGAGAAGAAAGTCTAGAAATATACCCATCCGTTGTTGGAATATGTTATGCTTTGTAAGTAACATATACTATACAAGTACGGCGACTTTTTTCAGACAAAATTGTCTAATGTTTTGTACCTTGTCTTTACGCAATCCTTCCGATGAAGTGAAGGAATGCAATTCATAGCGCCCAGCTAAATACGATCCATTGGGTATGTTATTTTTTGAAGCGCGAGGAAATCAGATACATTGAGTATTGACAAAGTGGCTGTATTTTACTACAGTAAGATAGTAATTCAAACGTACCCGGCATTTGAGGCCGCAAGATGACGCACGAGAAACAGGGGAGAATGGAAAGACACTCATGGGGATGTGCCTGGATATAGAGGGTTGTAGCTTCCAGAATCGGGAAAAAGCACGCTTTTGCGCACAATGTGGCATTCCTTTACAGGGAACGCTTGTGCAAGGAAGATATGAGATAATCGAATTGACGGCAAAGGACCGCATAACGGCTTCGCTACAAGCGATTGATCGGCATGAACGCCGCCCGGTCACTGTGCGTGTTCTCTTGCCGAAAAAGGCCAGCGCGGCAGAACGCGAAACGTTTTTGCAGGATGCGGATCTGGCCGTATTACTGTCGAGCCGCATGCACGACACCGGCAGTATTCATGTCACCGATTTTGGGCAGGATGGCCCAATTGTGTTCCTGGTGA
>DATGJV010000411.1:0-7093 GCA_035295005.1 Ktedonobacteraceae bacterium
GCCGCCTTGAGATACGCGGTACTGATGTTTCCACATCCGATAATGCCAATGGAAGTTTTTCTTTTCATGCGTGAGCAAAAGTTTCCTTCTCTAGAACTCGACATCGCTACGCTCGTCTCATTGGGTGCGCTAAAGCGGACCCCTACGCGCCTGCGGGCGCGGTTTGGCCCAGCGCCGCAGGCGCTGTAGGGGTCCGCTTGAGCGCACCCAGGGTACGAGCTGCAGCGCTGTGCCAGTCAACCAATGTGTTCCCAGATTAATTGTTCAATGTGTATTTTCGTACCCAGGACACGAGCCGCAGCGATGCGCCAGTCAACCATTTTACGCACCCGGCAACGTGCTAACGTTCTTGCAATTATTATGGCACATCAGGAACGTCGGCGTATCCATGTGCTATAGTAACTGAAATAACGCAGTAACCTTTGTATGCTATAGAGGAGAAAACAACATGAGCCTGCAAGTAGCCCTCCAACTATACACGGTGCGCGATGAAACCAGTCGCGATTTCGTGGGAACGCTCCGGCGTGTGGCACAGATTGGGTATGCTGGCGTCGAATTCGCCGGTTACGGGAATCTGACCGCGCCGGAGATGTCTGCATTGCTAACTGAAACAGGACTTCGTGCCGTCGCTACGCACCTCCGGTTAGATGCGCTGCAAGGTGTACAATTGGATGAAGCTATCCACTATTGCAAGGATATTGGTTGTTCGGCTATTGTACTACCTTCGTTGCCGCATGAATGGCGCACGCTCGCGGGAATACAGGCTCTCGCGCATCAATTGAATACCATTGGTCAGCGATGTCAGCAGCATGACATTACCTTTGCATATCATAACCACGACTTTGAATTTGTCCGCGTTGATGGAACATATCTCCTTGACCAGTTGCTGCATGCAACCGATTCCTCGCTTGTGAAGATCGAACTCGACATGTACTGGGCTGCTTATGCGAATGTTGATCCTGTTGCGTATCTCCAAAGGCATGCAGACCGCATTGCACTTATCCACCTGAAAGATATGGCCCCGGATCGTTCGATGATCGAAGTGGGCAAAGGTATGCTTGACATGCAAAGCATCTGTGCGTTCGCCGAACAGCATAATCTCTGGGGTATTGTGGAACACGATCATCCTGATATTCCATCGCTTGAGAGCGCACGAATATCGTTGGAATATTTCAGGTAGGAAAATTCGCGTAAAAAACCATTGACAACCCCTCTCTTCATCAGGTATACTTCCCGTAACCGATTACGAGAACGGTTACGTGACCGTTTACGGAAAGGTGACACACTATTTTCCGATGGTGTTCTTCTGTGAGAGACCATCCAGGAAGGTTCGCTATGGCCGAGAAGCTAACGATCAAGGATATCGCACGTCTCGCAGGCGTTTCCAAAGCAACTGTGTCGCGTGTACTGAATCAGAAGCTGGATGTAGACCCGGCAACACGTGAGCGCATCCTGCGCATCATGGAAGAGCAGGGTTTTGTACCCAGCATCACCGCTTCCAATTTAGCGGGTGGTCGTAGCCGCCTCCTCGGAGCCCTCGTTCCTTCTCTAACCTGGCCGCTTATCCCTGAATTGATGCGAGGCGTCGGCGAAGTTGTAGGCTATACCCCGTATGAACTGATCCTGTATAGTATCAATGATGTGAATCATGAGAAAGACCACAGTGATATCATTGAACGCATCATTAGTACAAGATTGGCGGCTGGCTTGCTTGCCGTCTTTCCAGGCCCTTCGGCGAAGCGCCTGGCAAAATTACATTCACGCGACTTCCCCGTTTTGTTGATTGACGATCAGGGAAAATCACCGGAAGGGACGCCCTGGATTGGTGTTGATAACCGTGCGGGTGCCTGTGAAGCCACACGCCACCTGCTGGGGCTGGGCCATCGGCGTATCGCACATATCCAGGGGCCACTCAAGTACCAGGTGTCGCATGACCGCTATCAGGGGTATTGCGATGCGCTCGATGAGGCCGGTATTGCACTCGACCCCACGCTGGTAATGGAAGGCGATTTCATGCCGCCGAGTGGGCGCATGTGTGCCGAGACCTTCTTTACTCTTCCTGTCAATCAACGCCCTACCGCTATCTTCGCGGGGAGCGATTACATGGCCTATGGGGTCATTGCGGCGGCGAAGCAGCACGCTTTGCGCGTACCAGAGGACATAGCAGTCGTCGGCTTCGACGATAATCCCTCATCCGCCCATATGGACCCGGCGCTGACCACTGTCCGGCAGCCTTTCTATGAGATGGGCCGCCGCGCCAGCGAAATTTTGCTGGCCCTCGTTGACGCACCCCGCCCCGTGAATGGTCTCAACCATAACGGTTGGATGCCTGGAGCGCCAACGTCCATTTTCGACGAACAAATCCGCATCAAAATGCCAACAAGCCTTATAGTGCGTGCTTCCTGTGGCACTTCCCGCCGCGTCACAGTTGAGTAAGGAGGTGAGCGTAGACTCTTGTCCTATTCTTTTATCTCTCTCTTCGCGCAACCAGTTGTTCTTCGCGATTAACTAGCAAGAACAAGAGCTAACGTAATGCACCCGTCATTTGTCTTTCTTGAGGCAACGGATTGTTACAATGTTCGAAATGCATTGTTCCGTTGTCAGGTTGTCCTTTTGTCCTTTTACGTCTCATTGTAGAAGTCAACAGGCTTCTCAAAGTGGGTGATTCGCCGCACGAATCTTTTTCCAACGTTAGGAGGTTACACATGGCTTTCTATCCAGTCACTACACCGCATCGGTTTCGCCCGGTAGCGACGGTCTTCTCGCTACTCGCCGTGCTGACTATGGTGCTGGCTGCCTGCGGTGGCAGCAGCAACAGTACGACGACTGCAAATCGGACAACAACATTGCGCGTTCTCTCGGCCCCTGGACAAACGAACCCCGATTTCTTTAACCCCTACTTTAACACCAACCAGGGTGGCGACT
This sequence comes from Ktedonobacteraceae bacterium, assembly GCA_035295005.1. GTDB lineage: Bacteria > Chloroflexota > Ktedonobacteria > Ktedonobacterales > Ktedonobacteraceae > DATGJV01. The sequence continues at coordinate 2,926 of DATGJV010000411.1, forward strand.
TTGGTGCGCAGGGGCTGTTGTACGAAGAACTCTACTTTACCAATCTCTATACCGGTGAGACTTCGCCCTGGTTAGCTTCCAGCTACAGCTACTCTACCGATCTGACGCAGCTGACATTCCACCTGCGCACCGATGTGAAATGGAGTGATGGTCAGGCGCTTACCAGCCAGGATGTGGTGTTCACCTTTAATCTGATGCAACAGCATCCTGCGCTCGACCAGAACGGCGTTATGCCGCTCATTAAGAATGTATCCGCACCTGACAGTAGCACAGTCGTCTTCACGTTGCAGCATCCCGACAGCACTGCGCTCTTCCGTATCGGCGACCAGGTGTACATTGTCCCCCAGCATGTCTGGTCAAGTATCTCCGGCGACCCGGCGAAGTTCGCCAACGACAGCAATCCTGTCGGCACAGGCCCCTACCAACTCAGTCATTTCGATCCCAACCTGATTACCTACAAGGTCAATTCCAGTTACTGGGGAACGAAGCCCGCAGTGCAAACGATTCAGGTTCCTTCCATTAAGGACAACACGACCGCCATCACCGATATGATCCAGGGCAATCTCGACTGGATGGGTACCGGCTGGCAACCCGACTACGATTCCCTTTATACGCAGAAGGACCCCCAGCACAATCGCACGTGGTTTGCCGCCAGTAACACGGTTATGCTTTACCTGAACCTGGACAAGGCCCCCTTCAATAACCTCCTCGTGCGTAAAGCGATCAACGCGGCAATTAACCGCGATCAATTGCCGCAGGGGGTAGCGCAATACGCGAAAACCGCTAATCCAACCGGTGTCATCATACCCACTTTGAATAGTTGGATTTCGCCGCAGTATCAAAGCGCGAGCTTCCCGTATAACGTCAGTCAGGCCGGTAGCTACCTGCAACAGGCGGGCTACACGAAGGGGAGCGATGGTTTCTACCGCGACTCCCACGGCAAAGAATTCTCTATGACCGTGGACGTGGTTAACGGCTGGAGCGACTGGGATCAAGATGTTCAGTATATCGTGAATGACCTGAAAGCTGCCGGTATCAACGCCTCGATCAATTCGGAAAGCGGCTATACTCCCTACTACACCGCGATCTCGACCGGAAACTACGACGCGGCTATTAGTTGGACGAATAGCGGCCCCACGCCGTACTATCCTTATCAGGCGATGTTGAGCAGCACGAATTCGGCCCCTCCTGGAAAGACGATTGCTGGCACCAACTTCGAGCGCTGGGATGCGACAACCAGTAACGGATATTCCGCTCAGACTGACAAACTGATCACACAGTATGAGGCGTCCAGTGATGCCAATGCGCAAAAGCAGGCCATTGCTGGCATAGAGGATATCATCGTGAGCCAGTTACCAGTTATTCCGTTGACCGTTAACGTCTATTGGGACGAATACACGACGAAGAACTGGACAGGCTGGCCCGATGCGAGTAATTCGTATGACGCAGGCGCTCCGTACCTTATGCCCGACGCCGCAAACGTCATTCTTCACCTGAAGGCAGCGTAGTCGTAGCGCGTACTTCCAGTCTGTTCCTCATCTTCCACTCATCTGGGAGATGAGGAACAGATAACTCTCATCACTCTAAAGGCATCCTTATAGCCAGTACGATTTGATACTGCACTGGATAAGATGCTTGCCTCTCAGTACTTACGTAAAGGAGATAGTGAATGCGCCACCTTTTGAGACGTGTGGGCTTCTATCTGGTTGCGCTCTGGGCTGCGGTTACATTTAATTTCATCATCCCGCGCTTGATGCCAGGTGATCCAGCCGAAGCGTACATCGCAAAGCTCCAGACGCAACAGGTGACCCGCGAACAAATCAACGCGATCCGGGAACTCTTCGGGGTGAACCCGAATATCCCTATCTGGAAGCAATATCTTGATTATCTGAACAGTCTGCTGCATGGTAATCTGGGTATCGCGACCTCACAATTCCCTTCGCCGGTCGTAGATATCCTCCGGCAAAGTTTACCGTGGACTATCGGGCTGGTTGGGGCGGCTGTTATTCTCAGTTTTCTTATCGGCACCCTGGTTGGCATGGTGATTGCCTGGAGACGGGGCTCCTGGTATGATACGATGGTACCTCCGATCCTGACATTTCTCTCCGCCGTTCCCTATTTCTGGATGGCCCTCGGCCTTGTCTATATATTTGGTGTTGGCTTGAACTGGTTCCCCACCGATAGCGGTTATGATGTTTTCAGCGTCACACCCGGTTGGAGTTCAGATTTCATCCTGAGTGTTGTGCAACACGCTATTCTGCCGGTTATCACGTTAGTGATTGGTTCGCTGGCTGGCTGGGTGCTAACCATGCGCAATACCATGATTACCACGCTTTCCGAAGATTACGTCCTGATGGCGCAGGCGAAGGGTTTACCTGAAAGGCGGGTAATGTTCAACTATGCAGCCCGCAACGCGATTTTGCCCAGTATTACCAGCTTTTCCATTTCGTTGGGTCTGGTGGTCAGTGGCTCCTTGCTCACAGAAATCGTCTTCAACTACCCTGGAATTGGCTTTGCCCTCTATAAAGGAGTGCAAGCGGACGATTACGCGCTGGTCGAGGGCTGTTTCCTGGTAATCGCTATCGCGGTACTCATCGCGAATTTTCTGTCCGATCTGGTCTACACGTTTCTTGATCCGCGTGTGCGGCGGGGAGGGAGCTAAACGATGCAAGTCACAAATGTAACCGATCAGAATATTCATTCTTCCAGTATCCTGAATCGAGCAAAGGGACGCGGACGCAGTATCTTCAGCGTCTTAACGTCCAATCCTAAAATCGCCGTAGGTGTAGGAATCGTCGCCTTTTTCGTGCTGGTTGCACTGGCGGCACCGCTTTTGACGCCCTAGAATCCCGACGCAACGATTGTTGTTGGCTCACTTTCTCCGTCGTCCGCGCACATTTTAGGTACAACGGGACTGGGCCAGGATATGTTCGCCCAGCTAGTCTACGGAGCGCGTGTCACATTGCTGATCGGCTTCACTGCCGCAGTAGGCTCTACATTACTACAGATTTTCTTTGGTCTGACCTCCGGCTACTTTGGCGGTGTCATTGGCGACGCACTTTCCCTGATTATCAACGTGTTTCTGGTGTTGCCGGGACTGCCTCTGGCTATTGTCCTTGCTTCTTTAGCCAGCGCCAATTCTGCCGCGAATAAAAATGAGTTTGTCATTGCGCTGGTCTTGCTCTTTACTTCGTGGAGCTATGGAGCGCGTGTCCTGCGGGCGCAGACGCTCTCATTGAAAGAGCGCGAGTTTGTGGCAGCCGCACGCGCAACAGGCGAGGGTGCCTTACGCATCATTTTCTTTGAAATACTCCCCAACGAGTTCGCGCTGGTCGCCTCTACCTTCGTCGGTACTTTCGTGTACGCTGTGGGAGCCGAGATTGCTCTAGAGTTTCTTGGACTCGGCGACACCTCTAAGGCCAGTTGGGGAGAAATATTGTACTGGGCACAAAATAACGCCGCGCTCATTATAGGCAAATGGTGGCAATTCGTTCCGGCTGGTCTCTGTGTAGCCGTACTCTGCGCGGGCTTAACATTCATCAATTTCGGTATTGACGAACTGGCTAATCCTCGCCTGCGGGTCGAGCGCCCGCGACGCAAGCGATTGGTGCCAGACAAGAAAAAGGTGGTGGCTGGATGATGATACCCGATGTTGACGAACGTTCTAAGAACACTTCCATGCAAGAACATAACGTTTTGCTGGAGGTCAGGCACCTCAACGTGGACTACGAAACGGTGAGCGATCCTGTCCATGCTGTCAACGATGTGAGTTTCACGCTGAACCGGGGGCAGATACTGGGACTCGCGGGAGAGAGCGGCAGCGGCAAATCAACGCTGGCCTATGCCATCACCCGTTTGCTGCACGCCCCTGCCACTATCAATGGCGGAGAAATCTGGTATTACCCAACAAGTGACCGCCCATTCGTCACAGATATGGTAGAGCGCCAGAGTATTTCCCTTCCCTGGTCGAAGCGTAAAGCGGCGGCGCGAGATGAGGAACGCACGGCTATCAATCTGCTGGCATTATCACCCGCGCAATTGCGAGCCTTTCGCTGGCAGGAAATGGCGATCGTTTTTCAAAGTGCCATGAACGCGCTGAATCCAGTTATGCACCTCGAAACACAGATTACCGATGTACTTCAAGCCCATAATCCCTCAATGAATGCTG
>DATGJV010000412.1:0-3200 GCA_035295005.1 Ktedonobacteraceae bacterium
AAGGCTTCGCTGAATTGTTCTCTGGATTTGAAAGGGGGAGGGAATGGCGGCCTTTGCGCTGCCATTCCCTCATTAAGGAGTATTATTATGCCTTTATTAGATACAAGTATGCAAGGCAAGATATGCCTGATCACTGGGGCCAACTGACATAGCCAATCGCTCCTGGAAACACACCGAGATAGACTGTGGCTAGGGTGGCGTTGAAGGAAGCAAATTGTACTTCTCTGATCATTCCAGCAGAAAAGAGGAGCAGAAAGACTGTTCCTGACCAGATGGCATAGGTGGTGCATTGAAACGCACTATATCGTCTGAGATAGGGTTTCTGACCCACAAAATAGATGCTTTGAGCGAGCGGCGGCCACGAGCACGAACATGGCTCGAAGATCAAGGCGGAAGCCCTCTCGTGCCCCGAAGCGGTCACTGTTACCCCGACGAAACTTATGCCTATCCAGCCCCAGAGACGCAAGCGCTCATGCAGGAGCAAGAAAGCGAAGAGGGCGGTAATGATGGGAGCCGTATTGACCAAGAAACTGGCAACGCCTGCTGAAACACTTATCTCTCCTGTGTTCAGAGCTATGTTGTAGACACTAATTCCTACAATGCCTGTGAGGGCAATTCCTGGCATATCGTGCATACGCGGTAAAGGCACTCGTTTGTACAGAGCATATCCTCCCAAGAAAATGGAAGCGACAAGGTAGCGAAGCACAGCGAGATGGATAGGAGTATAGCTATGCAACCCAGCACGAATGCACTACTTTTGGTGGTCAGACATCTGGAGTGAACCCCTGCAATCCGTGAGGATCTTCGATCTCCCCAAGAATAGGACGCATGAAGCTCCGCTCGTAATTGAGAATGCATCGCGTCGTTTCTGCAAAAGCCAGGGCAGCCTGACATTCCTCATCGGTGAGCAGGCGCTGACGATAGACTTCATAGGTCGCAAGGCTGGGAAAACTGAAAAGTGCTAGTGCAATATTACTCGCCCCTTCGTGAGGGAGAAAATAGCCATGGTGTCTTCCGCCGAAGCGAGTCACCAGCGGAATCCACAAGCGCGCGTATGTTTCAAAGTCCGCCAATTTAGACGGATCGATGACATAGCGCAAATAACAGGTAATCATCTTTTGACCTTTCTTCAAATGCCTTTCCCCGAGCCTCGCGCGTGTATCAGGCCATGACCATAGTCACCCGGTACACGCGCGGGCACAGACGTGTTTTCTGATAGTTGATTTGATGGGCGGCTGTAGTGCCGCAGTTGCCTTGTCTCCAGTCTTTGGCGTGCCAGCTGGCTCTATCAAGAGAACATGTGTTTCCTCCTCTGCAAGGGGCTGATGTTCCATGCCACGAGGCACCACAAACAGTTCGCCTGGAAAGAGAACCACATCACGATCACTCAGACGTCCCTTGAGAACGAGAAAGAAGGCATCCGTGTCATCATGGTTGTGCCAGACACATGCGCCCCGAGCTTTCACTACCATCACCTCGTATGCATTCAATCGGGCGACAGTTCGTGGGGAAAAGTACTCCGAGAAAAGCGCCAGCTTCGAAAGCGAGGTTAACGCTGTCGTTCATTGTTTTCTTTTCTCAGCTCACGCCAATACAACTCCGAGACCTTTCAAACGTGTCGCACCGCCTTTCATCCAAAACAAATCCATTTTCTGTCGTGCTTATGGGGCCAAAACCAGGTTCCGAAACGGCCACAACATCCGGCTTCAAGTTCGCAGAAATCCTTCTTTGCCAATGGCTGACGGCCAACTGATGCTTCACATAGAAAGAATTCCCTCAACAGTTTCTAGCGAACGAGGGGTGCCTCCTCCCCCAGAGTGCCTTCAATCGGTCCGCCTTCAAGCCGCCAGTACTGTATGCCTCCGATCATTTCCTTCACCTGGAACCCAAGCGCGCTCAGCCTTGCCGCTGCTTTGGTCGCAGAATTACACCCAGGGGACCAGCAGTAGACGACGAGCAGTTGCTCTTTGGAGAGATGGGCCGTTGACTCGGCAGTGATTCTTCGATAGGGCAGGTTGAAGGCCCCTGGAATGTGACACTCCTCGAAATCCTGCGCGTCTCTCGCATCAATCAGAACAAAGCTGTTCTGCCCACGTTGCAGGTCAAGCCGAACATCGGCTGGGTCTGTTTCCACAGAGAGTTTAGTGAGAAAGTGGCGCTGTGCGTCCTCTGGCCTGACGGCTGGCGTCTCCAAGACCAGCGAAAAATGCGATGTGGTTAAACTCATGTTTATTGCTCCTTTTGCTTCTGTAAAATGAGCAGAATGGAAGGTTTACACCTGTTGTTCCACTCATGCAGTGCGTTGTAGGCCAACTATATCATAGACTTTAGCATCAGCGTGAGCTATACTTTTTGATGAGAAGTATCAATAATCTTGATGGAGGTATGAAATGGATTTTGTCTACCTGCGAACGCTGTGTGAAGTTGCGAAGTGGAACAGCTATACACGGGCTGCTGATGCCTTAGGATATGGGCAGCCCAGTGTGACTATGCAGATTCAGAAGTTAGAAGAGCAGTATGGGGCGGTGTTGTTTGAACGGTATGGAAGAAGGATGCAACCAACGCAGGCCGGTGAAGTGCTGTTACACTATGCGCGGCAGATCCTGGCATTGCATGCGGAAGCGAAAGCGCAGCTCTCTGCGCAGGAAACGGGAACCCTGACGATTGGGACCATTGAGTCATTGGCCGCTTTTTATCTCCCATCCTTGCTCCAGGCGTTTCGTCGCACGTATCCCGGCATAACGATAGCCTTGCAATCTGGGCATGAAGAGTCAATCGTACAAGCCGTAAAAGAAGGACAATGTGACCTCGGCCTGATCCTCGATGTTGTCTCCTCGGACCTGGAACTGGAGTGTGTGCCGTTGCGGAAAGAGGAGTTGGCGATCATTACCCAGATGGGTTCCCCCTATAGTCATTTACGCGAAGTTCCCGTCCAAGAACTGGCGAATGCGAGTTTCATTCTCACGGAAGAGGGCTGTACCTACCGCGCTTTCTTGCTCCAGGAACTCAGACAGGCTGGCATCGCCCACCAGATTGTGGGTGCATTTGGCAGTATAGAAGCGATCAAGCAATGTGTGATGTGTGGCCTGGGGATTGCATTCTTACCTCGTGCCACAGTGCAGGAAGAAATGGAACAAGGAAAATTGCAAGCACTTCCATTCGCGTATCCCAGCAATCTGTATACCCAGGCGATCTATCTA
>DATGJV010000413.1:0-22017 GCA_035295005.1 Ktedonobacteraceae bacterium
TTTACCAGTTGGCCCGGCTGGCTGTTGATTCCAATTATGTTAATTAGCAGCATCCTGGCCGGTGCCATCTGGGGGGGTATCGTTGGCATTCTCAAGGCGTGGCGTGGGGCGCACGAGGTAGTGACGACGATCATGCTCAACTGGATCGCCTTCTATGTTACCGATTATCTGATTGATGGCCCGTACCAGACAAAACATGGCGCTAACCAGACGAATGCTTTACCCGCGCAAGCAACCCTCCCGCATATCGCGGACTTCTATAATTCGACGTTGGGTTCGTTCTTACCTAAGATAGCGAATGCCACGCAATACCTGGTTGATGTCGGCTTCTTTTTTGCGCTGGCAGCCCTTGTTCTCTACTGGTTTATCGTCTCGCGCACGACCTTTGGCTACGAAATTCGCGTGATTGGGCAGAATCTCAAAGCGGCTAAATACGCCGGTATTCCCATCAAACGCAACCTGTTTCTGGTCATGGCGATTTCTGGAGGCTTCTCCGGCCTGGCCGGGGGCTTACAACTCATGGGCCAGTTTCCTTACACCTTGATTGCGACCGACTTTGCTATACAGACCACCGGCTTTGATGCCATTGGCGTCGCGTTGCTGGGAAGAATGACGTCAGTGGGAGTGTTGCTCGGCGCACTGCTCTTTGGCGGTTTGCGCCAGGGTGGCACGATCATGCAATTGAACGCTAATATACCGGGTGACCTCGTCTACATCATCCAGGCGCTGGTGCTGTTCAGCATCGCGTCAGAATTCCTGCCTGTCTTCCAACGAGCGATAAAGCGATTCTCAGCCAGGAGCCGCAAACCCGCGCTGGCAACGCCAGTAATGGGCGAGACAGTGGAAGTCACCAACCTGCCAACCTATCAAGATGCTGATACCGGCAATGGAGCATCCTATAAAGGAGCAGAGCCATCGAATATCGCGAGAACTATGGATAGTGAGCCGGACACGGCCAGTTCTGATCGAACGGAGTAGTAACTATGTTTTTACAGGTTCTCTTACGTGTGCTGCCATCCAGCGATCTCTGGAATGCAACGCTCCAGTTCGCGGCCCTGCTGCTATTACCCGCTCTCGGTGGCGTCATTTCAGAGCGTAGCGGCGTCGTCAATATCGCGATGGAAGGTATGATGCTGACGGGCGCTTACGCGGGCGTTATTATCGCGCTTGCCACAAATAGTCTGCTAATAGGTGTACTGGGGGCGATGGTTTGCGGTGGATTGATGGCGCTCGTCCACGCCATTGTCTCCATCAATTTTCAGGCCGACCAGATTGTGAGCGGCATTGCCATCAATATTGCCGCGCTCGGCCTGACAAATTATTTGCTATTTGTGCAGACGGGAGGACAGGGCATCCCATCGTTGAAAGATTATTTGCGTCTGCCAGTTCTTTCTTTCGGGCCGCTCAGCAACATCCCATTCCTGGGTCCTGTGCTACTTCACCAGAACGTCGTATTCTATCTTGCGATTCTGATACTGCTGGGCATCCATTTCCTGTTGTTCCGTACCAATATCGGTCTGCGTATTCGTGCAGTTGGTGAGCATCCCCATGCCGCCGATACCGCCGGTGTCAACGTGCGGCTTGTGCGCTACTCGTGCGTTGTCAGTAGTGGCTTGCTGTCTGGTCTTGCGGGTGCGTACCTTTCGATGGGCGTTGCCGGTATCTTCAACTCGAACATGACTGCCGGCATCGGCTTTATCGCGCTGGCGGCAATGATTTTCGGCAAATGGTCACCATGGGGAACCGCCGGGGCTTGCCTGGTCTTTGGACTTGGCGAGGCGCTCAGCACGCGCTTGCAGGATTCCGGCATCTCTCCGAACCTGCTATCAACGTTACCGTACTTGCTAACCATTATCGCGCTCGTGGGACTCGTGGGCCGTACCGCACCGCCAGCCGCCGACGGCGTGCCGTATGAACCGGGAACAGAATGACCTGTGGAACATGTTCTATATCCATCTTTGGAGTTAAGATATGCAAGAACGAACAGCCGTAGCAGAAACCGCCGAACGAGAATCGCCGTATGCCGTGGAGATGCGCGACATCAGCAAAGCATGGCCTGGAGTCGTTGCCAACGACGGGGTCAATTTGAGCGTGCTGAAAGGCGAGATTCACGCGCTGGTGGGCGAAAATGGGGCGGGCAAGTCTACGCTGATGAATATCCTCTACGGGTTGATTCGGCCCGATAGCGGGGAAATTCTCATCAACGGACAACGCGCCCATATTAGCGGGCCGCGAGACGCCATCCGCCTGGGCATCGGTATGGTGCATCAACACTTTATGCTGATACCCCCCCTGACTGTGGCGGAAAATATTGTGTTGGGCCACGAGCCAGGCCATACAGCCTCTGTCTACGAGGCAAAAAAGGCGCGGCAGGCTATTCTCGAATTGAGTCGTCAATACGGATTGCCTATAGACCCTGATATTCGCGTCGAAAAGCTTTCCGTCGGTTTGCAACAGCGCGTCGAGATTCTCAAAGTCCTCTATCGCGCCGCCGATATCCTGATTATGGACGAGCCAACAGGGGTGCTAACACCACAGGAGACGTTTGAACTCTTTGGAGTGTTGCGCGGGCTGGTGGCACAGGGCAAAACAATCATCTTCATCACGCACAAATTGCGCGAGGTGCTAGAGCTGTCCGACAATATTACGGTACTGCGCCGGGGCAAAAATGCTGGCACACTGGTCACGAAAGAGACAAATCAGGCCGAGATTGCGCGTATGATGGTCGGGCGCGAAGTGCTGCTGCGCGTTAACAAGACGGCAGCACATCCTGGCCCGGTCGTGCTGCACGTCGAAGACTTGCACGCGCAATCTGATCGCGGCTTACAGATACTGAACGGTGTCAGCTTCGATGTTCACGCGGGCGAAATTCTTGGTATCGCCGGAGTAGAGGGCAATGGGCAGACCGAGCTGGTCGAGGTATTGACGGGAATGCGTCACGCGACCAGCGGCAAATTCACGCTGACACAAATCTCAGATGGGAAAGAGGGCGAAACAAGAGATATAACCATCATGAATGCCCGTGAGGAGCGGCGTGTTGGCCTCGCACACATTCCAGAGGATCGCCGAGGCAGTGGCCTTGTGCTGACGGACTCGATTGAGGATAATTTGATTCTGGGGCGGCAACGCTGGCCCCAGTTCTCACGCGGCGGTTTCGTGCTGCTGCTGCGCAACATAGCGGCCTGGGCAAATAAACTCATCAAAGAGTTCGATGTGCGCACGCCATCCTCCGAGGCACCAGCGCGTTCGCTATCAGGTGGGAATCAGCAAAAGATTATTATTGCACGCGAATTTTCCAGTAACCCGATGGCGCTCATCGCGGCACAACCTACTCGCGGTGTGGATATCGGCGCTATCGAGTTTATTCACCGTCGCCTGATCGAGCAGCGCGACGCCGGAAAAGCGGTGTTGCTGGTATCCGCCGAACTGGACGAAATCCGCTCGCTCTCCGACCGTATCGCTGTCATGTACGAGGGCAAAATCGTGGATATCGTCGGTGACGATGCCAGCGAGGAGCAACTTGGTATTCTGATGACCGGTGGACATTTATAGATTTTTTCCGGCACGAGCAACATGATGCGGCGCGAAACCCGAGGGTTTCGCGCCGCATCATGTTGCTCGTGCTGGAAATGCTTATATTCCCGTGCGGAACGCAGCACGCACGTTCGGGTCGGCGAACATGTAAATCAGGATGATCACCGCAACGACAATAGCGACAACGCCTGTGCCTATGCCAGGAGTTCCCCTTGTAAACGCGAAGATACCATTCAGTATAGTCAGTATTTCAAGAATGACAACGGCCCAGTACGCCCAGGATTGCAGCGTCCACAGGCCCCAGGCAAGCAAAACTTCCAGTATGCCCAGGATCAATGTGATGATGCCTAGCGTTCCATAAGCGCCCATCGTAACGATACCATCAATGATGCCCAGGATGCCAAGAATGAGCATAATGATAGCAATAATCGTGATACCAATCGGACGTGAACGTTGTGTGTTTAACATAAATTCCTCCTCTTGAATAACAAATGATACTTCCGACAACAGAACATGCCATATGCTCGTCCGTATATGCTGATGAGCATATAGACGTGCTGACTTCCTGCCAGCACATTTGCCTGGTACATTTACCCGTTGAGTCATTTAGTGTCTCAACAACAGGAACATACCATCTACATATAGATACTCACGAGGGGGAAAAAACGTTTCTTATTCCAGAAGGCAGGACAACAATAGAGGCATCTGGCTCAGCTAGATGCCTCTATTGTTGTCCTGCCTTCTGGAATCTAGACACACAATCCTAACACTGTTGTGAGTTTTAGTATTTCAGCGCCGGTATTTTTATCGTGGTTGGCAACCACTGTTTCTGACGCCTGCCGCAGCAAGAGCAAGGCTTGCGGAGTGTTCAGGTCGTTATCCATCGCGGCCTTGAAGCGGTCGAGGAGAAGTTCGTCGCCGCCCTGCAGCTCCTTGCCAACGATGGTGTGGACTTGCTGGAAGAGTTCTACTGTCTCGGTTGCGCCTTCAAGGTCCTGCGGGAAACATTCCCAGGGATAGCGATAGTGATGGTTTAGTAAGACGGTACGGATAGCGTCGGCACTATAGTCTTTGATGAGGTTGCGCACAAGCGTCAGGTTGCCGAGCGATTTGCTCATTTTCTCGCCTTCCTGATAAACCATGCCGGTGTGCATCCAGTAGCGAACGAAGGGCGCTTTGCCGGTGAAATGCTCGGACTGCGCAATTTCGCAGGTGTGGTGCGGGAAGGTGAGGTCGGCACCGCCTCCATGAATATCAATCTGCGGGCCGAGGTAGCGCATGGACATGGCGCTGCATTCGATATGCCAGCCGGGGCGACCGGGTCCCCACGGACTGGGCCAGGCAGGTTCGCCGGGTGCCTGCGCCTGCCAGAGAACGAAGTCCAGCGGGTCTTTTTTGCGTGTATCATCGGGATAGTTGCCGCGTTCGTTGGCAATAGTCAGCATAGCCGCATAATCGTTCAGGCCGATGGCACGGGCCATAATGCCGAAATCAGAGTCTTTGCGGACACTGAAATAGACGTTGCCACTGCTCGCATAGGCGTAGCCACTGGCAATCAGCGACTGGATAATCTCAATCATGCCAGGTATTTCGTCGGTGGCGCGAGCGTAGACAGTGGGGCGCTGGACATTCAGGATATCCATGTCGCGCAGGTATTGCTCAGTTTCGCGATTGCCCAGTTCGTCCCATGCCATACCCACTTCACGCGCCTTGCGCAGGATATCGTCGTCAATATTGGTAACGTTCTGCACGTAGTTTACCGTATAGCCGCGAAAATCCAGGTAACGACGGAGCGTATCGAAGGTGACGTAGGTGAAGGCGTGTCCCAGATGCGTGGTATCATAAGGCGTTACGCCGCAAACATACATAGTTACTTTTTTATCATTAAGGGGAACGAAATCCTCGAGCGATTGCGTGAGGGTATTAAAGAGCTTCATGAAATTCTCCCATCATCATTGCTACACCTTATTGGGCAGCAATAATGCTTACAGGTCTCTCCTGAGACCAAACAGACGAACGGCATTCGCTGTGGTAGTGGCAGCGATTTCTTCAAGGGACATATCGCGAATCTCCGCCAGTTTTTCCGCGACATGTTTGACAAAGAGCGGCTCGTTGCGTTTCGCTTTGAGCGGCTGTGGCACCAGATAGGGGCTATCGGTCTCGACAAGGATACGATCCAGCGGAGCCATATGGGCTACCTCTGGTAGTGCGTTTCCCTGGCGGGTCAACGGCCCGGCGAACGAGAGGACAAAGCCCTCGAAAGAAAGACATTCTTCGGCCTGGGCGACATCGCCTGAAAAGCAGTGAAAGACGCCGCGCAGCCCCTGCCCGTGCGCTCGCAGCAGTTCTACCACATCGTCATGTGAGTCGCGTACATGAATGATGCAAGGCAAATCGCATTCACGGGCAAGCTGGAGATGAGCGCAAAAGACGGCACGCTGCACATCGCGAGGCGAGAGCATACGAAAGTAGTCCAGGCCAAACTCACCAATTGCGACAACTTCTGGCTCGCGAGCCATCTCGCGATACTGCTCTCCCACCTCGTCGCTGTACGTGTTCGCGTCGTGGGGATGCGTACCAACGCCGGCAAATATCACGCCAGGGTGCGCCTTCGCCAACGCGAGCGCGGCCTGGCTGGAAGGCAAATCAATGCCAGGGTCTATCATGCGCGTCACGCCGCCGTTTATCGCGGCCTGAATTACGGCCTCGCGGTCGGCGGAGAAACGCGCCATATCTACATGCGTATGACTATCAACAAGCAAGCAAGGTGTCCTTTCAAACAGGCCAAAAAAGGGAAAAGGCAGACGTTGCCTTTCCTTCCATCACTTCATTAAGTATAGCTAATGGTGGAACAGGTTGTCAAACTGTTCGGGGCTTCGTGCCTCACAAGAGGAAGGGATACAGCACAAAATGCTGTATCCCTTCCTCTTGTGAGGCACGAAGCCCCGAACCTTGACGAATGCCTCAACAGTTCTGTAAACTTAGCGTTGTAATCTATTTTATTTATAAGGAGCAATAGGACCATGAAAAAAAACTTGTCAGGTTCTCTTTTTGTTACATTCCTGCTGGTTCTGACTGGATTAGCGTCATATGGCGCATCCGTGCATGTCGCACAGGCGGGCAGCGTGGCATTACCAGCATTACCGGCACCTGTACCGTGTCCAAACTGCTGGCACCCGGCGCTGAATACAAGCTGGCAATGGCAACTACAAGGGCAGATTGACCAGTCTTTCAATGTGACGATGTACGATGTCGACATGTTTGATACGTCTGCCAGCGTTGTGGCCTCGTTACATAGCGCGGGGCGCATTGTCATCTGTTATATTGATGCCGGGACGTGGGAGAACTGGCGGCCCGATGCCAGCAAGTTTCCCAACTCGGTCAAGGGCAAAAATAATGGCTGGCCCGGCGAAAAATGGCTCGATATCCGGCAACTCTCGATTCTTGGCCCTATCATGCAGGCACGCATGGACCTGTGCAAATCGAAGGGCTTTGACGGAGTTGAGTTCGATAACGTGGATGGGTACACCAACAACACCGGTTTCCCGCTCACCTATAACGACCAGTTGAACTACAATACCTGGCTGGCGAATCAGGCTCATACTCGCGGTCTCTCGGTCGCCCTAAAAAACGACCTGGGACAGATTCATGACCTGCTGCCCTATTTCGACTGGGTACTGGATGAGCAATGTTTCCAGTATACCGAGTGCGGCAAACTGGTGCCGTTTATTCAGGCCAACAAAGCAGTGATGGAAGTGGAGTATAATCTGGCACCATCGCAGTTCTGCCCGAAGGCGAACGCGCTCAATTTCAATTCAATGAAAAAGCATTTGAATTTGAAGGCTTACAGGGTGGCGTGTAGATAAGAGAAAAAGGCAACTATAATGGCAGTACCAGTTACGCAATCGATCGTCTGCCCCATACTCATCGGTCGCCAGCCTCATCTTGATTCTCTTATTCAGTTTATTGAACAAATATACAGCGGCCATGGACAAACCATTCTGGTCTCCGGTGAGGCAGGCATTGGCAAATCGCGGCTCATCGCCGAAGCGATCAAGTATACTCGCGCCTCTCATTCACAGGCCGCCTCTCCTACCCCACTGATTTTGGAAGGCCGTTGTTTTGAACCAGATCGTTCTCTGCCATATGCGCCTTTTTTGGATTTGCTGCGTTCTTTCCTGTCTTCGTATTCCCCGCAAGACCTGGTCGCATTATTGGGTCCTACTACTTCTGAGCTGAGCAGACTTCTCCCTGAATTCGCTGCCTTTGTGCCTGAACTCGTGACCGCCTCCCCCCTCGACCCGGAACAGGAGAAACGACGGCTCTTCCAGGCTCTCTTACATTTCTTTACTCGTCTAGCAGCACTTCAGCCTCTAGTCGTCGTTCTTGAGGATATTCACTGGAGCGACGATACAAGCCTGGAATACCTGCTCTTTCTGGTGCGGCACATCGCCTCTCATCCAATCTTGCTGCTCCTGACCTACCGGAGCGAGGAAGAACACCCGGCGTTGTTAGCGTTACTTGCCGGGTTGGATCGCGAACGGCTCACTACCGAGTTGACGCTCTCCCATCTCACTATCAACGAGGTAGAAGTGATGATTCGTACCATTCTGGGACTGCCACGCGCAGTAAACGCGGATTTCATTGCCGCGATTTATACCCCTACCGAAGGCAATCCCTTTTTCATTGAAGAGATGCTTAAATCCCTTGTCACATCAGGTGTGCTTATTTATAATGGTGGGAGATGGGAACGTAAACCGCGTGCGGAAGAATCTCCACTGGAATTACCTCTACCCGACCACCCACATCTCCCACGCAATGTGCAGCTTGCTGTACAGCAGCGTTTAAATCACCTGAGCGTGGAAGCCAGGGATGTGCTTTCGTTTGCGGCAGTAGTCGGTAGGCGCTTTGATTTCACTCTGTTGCAGCATTTAACTGGGCGGAATGAGGCCGAACTTGTACGCCTGGTCAAAGAGTTGATCATAGCGCAACTGATTGTGGAGGAGTCGGAGGATGTACTGGCGTTCCGTCATGCCCTGACACGTCAAGCTGCATACACCGATCTGCTAGTACGCGAACGGAGATCACTGCATTATTCGGTTGCTCAAACTATGGAGCGTATCTACACTAACGCACTTGACGACTGCCTGGGTGACCTCGCTTATCACTTCTACATGGCGAGAAAGTGGGCTAAAGTGCTGGAGTATGCGCAGCGTGCAGGTGAAAAAGCACAGGCTCTATACGCTCCACGTGTTGCCATAGAACAATATTCGCGTGCGTTAGAAGCGATACAGCAACTGGCGCAGGTTCCAGCACCTGGCCTGTATCGCGCACGCGCTCAATGTTATGAGTCGCTCGGTGATTCCTCAGCAGCGCGTGCGGATTACACACGGGCGTTGGAGACGGCACGAGGCACCCACGACTCCGTTATGGAATGGCAGAGCATGCTTGATCTTGGCTATCTCTGGACAGGACTCGATTACACGCAGGCAGGAAGCTACTTACACAGTGCGTTGGCGCTGGCGCGTACTATGAATGACCCGTTTATGCTGGCGCGTACACTCAATCGAGTGGGGAACTGGCATATGAATCTTGAGGAGCCTCTAGAAGGGCAACGCTATCACCTGGAGGCGTTGAGCATTTTCTCAACAGGCTCCGACCAGCACGGCCTTGCCGAGGCACTGGACTTTCTGGGGGTAGCCAGCTTAATGAGTGGCGATCTCATCGCCAGTGCCAGATATTATGAGCAAGCAGTTGCGCTATGGCGTACCCTTGCTGATCGACAGGGGCTACTCTCTAGCCTGGTATTCTTCGCGGGACGTGGCGGCCTTTATTTCACCTCGACGGTAGTTCCTTTCGCAACAAGTGAAGTCGAGTGCATCCGTGATGAAGAGGAAGCAATTGCTCTGTCACACCAGTTGGGAACGCGTTCGAGCGAAGCCTTTGCCTTGATCTTTTTAGGGCTGTGTCTAGGGTATCGGGGCGAGTACGAACGCGCCTTATCCAGCGCGGAAACAGGCTTGAATATCGCGATAGAGATCGAGCATGGCCCCTGGATGGCTACTGGCTACTTGCTCCTCGGCATCATCTCTCTTGAGTTGCTGGCGCTACCAACCGCCCGGCAACACCTGGAGCGTGCCCTGGCTCTTGCAAAGGAATGCGGCTCCCTGTTCTTGCTGCGCAATGCCGCAGCATTCCTTGCCTCTACATGCATTGCGCAGGATGAATATACACATGCGGAAGCCATACTCGACAATATGTTCGGCCCGGAGACACCTTGCCAGACAATAGCACAGCGACTTGTCTGGCGCACACGAGCGGAACTGGAGTTGGCCCGAACACATCCTGACAGGGCGCTTGCGATTCTAGATCAGTTGATCTCGACTGCCGCCCATGTTGAGGATGGCGAAGTGATACCGCATTTGTGGCATTTACGCGGGAAGGTCCTGGTCGCCCTCGGCAAAGCGGAGGAAGCTGAAACTGTGCTATGTAGTGCACGAGACGCAGCGCAACGGCAGGGCTTACGACCATTACTCTGGCGTATATGCGTAACACTGGGCAGACTCTATCGCACTCAGGCTCAGCGTGAACAGGCAGAAGAGGCTTTTTCGCTAGCACGTACAATGATCGAGGAACTGGCAAGCTCTGTGACAGATAGAGAACTACGCGATAATTTCTTGCGTTACGCCTCTGTTCAGCTTCCACACCGACCGCAACCCTCTCCGCGCCAGGCAGCCAGGCAAGCATTTGGAGGATTAACCGGGCGCGAACGTGAAGTAGCTGTGTTAATTGCGCGGGGAAAATCAAATCGTGTCATCGCTGATGAGTTGGTTGTCAGCGAACGAACGATTGAGAAGCACGTCGAAAGGATCATGTTCAGGCTGGGCTTTAGCTCGCGTACACAGATTGCGGCGTGGGTTGTCGAAAAGGGTCTGCTGAACAGCTCTCACTAATGCTCCAATACGTACTACTCTGACAAAAAGTACGTATTCCCTCAGCTCAAAGTTGTCGTACTTTCCCCAATGTTAAATCACCCGGCATCAGTTACACTTTCCACAGTGATTGCGATGAATTTCCTGGTACAGAAACCAGGACGCAGTCACCGAACGATGAAAGAAGTCCGGCATACGGAAAGGAGATTGCATCAGCTATGGCATTGACAGTTTTATATGAAATACCGGGTTTGACCCAGGATCAGTACGACAAGATCATCGAGGAGTTACAGTTAGGCGGTATCACCGCACAGGGAAGGATGTTTCATGTTGCGGGTCCTATGGAAGGTGGCTGGCGAGTTGTTGACGTGTTTGAGTCACAGGAGGCATTTGAGCGGTTTATTGGTGGGGATCTGGGACCAATCATGCAAAAACTAGGCATTGCGCCTCCGCCTCTCAAGTTTTCTCCGGTTCATAACATGCTTCGCGGGCCAGAACACCATCTGTAGTCTGTAAGAAAGAGCGCAGAGCTGAGGCAGGTAAGACAAACCTGTCCTTAGCTCTGACACAATTGATGCCAGGACAAATTCTGGACAGGCGAGGGGAAAAATACAACTAACGCTGTAACTGCTCGCCATCCAACCAGATCGTAACCGGCCCGTCATTCAGTAATTCGACAGCCATATGCGCTCCAAAAACACCACCTTCGACTTTCACATCATACGCGGCGAGGGCTGCTTTGAAATGTTCTACGAGCGGTTCCGCGAGTGCTGGCGGCGCAGCATTTGTAAAGCTGGGACGGCGACCTTTGCGGACATCCGCGTACAGGGTAAATTGGGAAACGACGAGGGCTTCACCGCCAATATCGAGCAAGGAACGGTTCATCTTTCCCTCGTCGTCTCCGAAAATGCGCAGGTGGGCAATTTTCTCTACAAGTGGCTGTACCTGTGCCTCGCTATCGCCTTGCCCGATGCCGAGTAATATTAGAAAACCATGACCTATTGCTCCGACAACCTGACCATCCACAACGACCCTCGCATGGCTCACTCGCTGAAGTAATGCTCTCATTTTCGCGTCCTTTACCTTTTTGTTCCCTTAGTTTAACACACGCATCCCGCTAATATGCAGAAATCTGTAACGCTCAAGCGTACTAATAGATAGGGGATGAGCTTTGCCTTTTCTCCAGAACAAATTATACAGAGAGGATTCTTTGCATGAAGGTTTCTCCGGTGAAGTGGGGATATTACCGGCGTGTGCTACGGAATGTGAGATGGAGGTGGGTATTTGTATTCATGCTCTTCCTGTGTGTTAGCATCATCTCTAGCTGCGGCGCACCTTCTTCGCCCACAACCGCAATTGGACAGCACCCACAACCACCTGCAGCCACATTGCCATTTCATGGGATGGTAACAACCCTTGATGGAGATTTTACTATCACACTCGATATCACGCCTGATCGGTCCGGCACAAATACGTTCCTGGCGCGTGTGATGGATACTCATACACACATTCCGGCGGCACATATCAGTATCACGTTGTATACAACAATGCAGGATATGGCAATGGGAACTGATTCCATCATTCTGCGTGCCATCGGCAACGGCCAGTTCAGCACAACGAGCAACACCTTGAGTATGGGCGGTCACTGGGCGATAGGTATCGCAATACAGACGTCAGATCATCAGATTCATAAAGTAGGAGTGAGTCTCCTGCTACCATCGTAATCACATGGAAGGTAGGTTTTTCCTTCCTTCCATTTACTTTTAGAGGAAAAGTTATGCTATGAAGACAGCATCACAACATATTGGACACTACCAGTTGCAGCAACATATGAGCCAGAACACCACCTGTGATGTGTGGAAAGCTTATGACACCGATGCACAACAGCATGTGATTCTCAAGTTATATCGTTCAAACTTGCCAGATAATGCTACAGCACTGGCCCACTATATTCACAACGTCGAGCGGATCGCCTCCTTGCACCACACAAACATCGTGTCTCTTTATGATGTTCAGGTTCTCGCCTCTCACGATTCAGCCAGTTCTCCCCCACTCATTTGCCTGGCAATGGAGAATATCGAGGGGAACACTCTCGCCGACTATATCAAAAGTAACTCTACCGCGGGGAAAATGCCCGTTCCCACTGAGATTGTTGCTCTGGTTTCATCCATTGCTCAAGCTATTGACTATGCGCACCGGCATGGCATTATCCATGGGAACCTTAAACCCTCCAATATCCTGCTTAGTCAGAGTACAACCGTTGCGGGCAAGATTGGTAAGCCTTTACTTACCGATTTTAGCGTTACAAAAGTAACATCTGAGAAGCAGGGCAACGGTATTCCATTCTATCTTGCTCCAGAACAGATAAAGGGCATACCCGCCAGTGAACGTAGTGACATTTACGCGCTTGGAGTTCTGCTTTACGAACTCTATACGGGCATGCTCCCTTTTCGTGGAAATCGGCCCATCGCAGTCATGATGCAGCATGTCGTTGCGCTACCAACATCCCCTGATCTTGTGAATCCAGCCATTCCGCCCGCGGTAACGCAAGTGATTATGCGCTGCCTCGCAAAAAACCCTTACGAGCGTTTCTCGAACGCGGCCTCACTGGCGGTTGCTCTGGCGCAAGCATTACATACACCTATTCCCGATGATCTGCGCCACTCTGCTATCCTCACCGAAGAAAGCCCTGTGCTTGCAACGCCGCAAAGTACTCAATCTGCCATCCCTTTCCCCGGTACTCCGGATAGTCCAGCAGGAAAAGCATTGCCGGGACAACACAGTTCAGTGCCGCCAGATAGCGCACAGCGAACCCACACTTCCATCGCTAAACGGAAACGCGGTCATTCTTCCCTGGTCATGCTTTCCATAATTACACTCCTCGCCATCTCTGGCGCAATAGTTGGGGCGCTTCTGGTCTTGCAAAGAGAGATTCCTGTTGTAGCTCAAGGGGCAGGCCATGCATTTTTCATCAATAGTAGTCAGATAACAGAGAATAGCAATTCAGGGATCAATGATGAATTGCAAATAGTGCTTTCCAACATCCCCAATCCTGTCGCGGGGAAAAGCTATTATGCCTGGTTATTGAGTGATGTTGGTCAGACGGAGGTCTCCCCCATCTTCATTGGTCGCGTGCTGGTCGAACATGGTACCATACAGTTCCGGTATGCCGGCGATACGCACCATACCAACCTTTTTGGCTTAGCCAGTCGTTTCCTCATCACCGAAGACAGCACACATTCTCCGTCGAGCGATCCGTTGCTGGATCAGAGTACGTGGCGATACTACGCTGCGATTCCGCAAAAACCGAATCCGGCAGACGCTTTACACTTTAGCCAGCTTGATCATCTGCGTCATCTGCTCGTGGAGTCTCCCGAATTGGCGATACGGGGCTTGCATGGAGGACTCGCGCTCTGGTTTGTCAAAGATACAGCGACGGTTTCAGACTTATCAGGAAGCCTGGCCGGGGACTGGCAAAATAAAGATGCGCACGCCCTGCGCACCCAGATCATTCGCATCCTGGATTATCTTGATGGTATATCGCTTGTCACAAACGATGTTCCTCCTGGAACCCCGTTGTTAGCCAATCCGCAGATAGCGCAAGTGCCTCTGCTCGGTCAGTCCCCTCAGTACGCAGTCCCCCCAGGGTACGTGTATCAGAATGAGCCGCCGCCTGGCTTCATCTATCTCATACAGATGCACCTGAACGGAGCTATACTCGCGCCTCAGTCCACATCAGTACAACATCAGATTGCTATCCACATCAATGGAGGGATTGAGGCCGTCAAGCGATCACTGACGCAAGTCTATCAGGATGCCAGACAGCTTGTCTATTTGACAAATGCACAACTGTTGCAACCGTCAACGCTCGCGCTGCTTAACGATATGGCGGTACATGCACGAGATGCGTACAGCGGAACTCCGTCAGGAAACGCACTCTGGATTTACAACAATCTGCAGCAACTGGCAACCTTTGATGTGGCCCCATATACAGCGACAAAACCGTAGCAAACGGCGTCAATGAAGTCAAAGAACGCTTCATTCTTCGTGTGAAGATGAAGTTGAGGGAGGTGTTTGAGTTGCCAGAGCTGATTGAGCGGCTACTGCAATAGCAATGGAGAGTTCCGCGAGATCGGCGATACTCACATCAAAGGCGGTGAGGCCGAGTTGTTCGGCGCGGCGTCTGGCGTTGCCATGCAGTCGAACAGAGGGGCGTCCACTGCGCAATTGCACCACTTCCATCTCGCGCCATGCGACGCCGTGGATGCCGGTACCAAGAGCTTTGCTGATAGCCTCTTTCGCCGCGAAACGCCCGGCCAGACGCTCAGCTTTGCCGCGGCACTGCATAATCTCGATAGGAGTGAAGACGCGCTGGAGAAACCGCTCGCCGTGCCGCTCGAATACCCTGCGCACGCGCCGAACTTCGATAATGTCAATGCCCACGGCAATATTTACGCCCTGCGGCGATTGGAGCGGCGCGGGCAGACCTGCCACACCCGCCGGTCCAAAAAGCCAGCCGGGCAATGCCTCCCCGGCCTTGCGTACCAGCGGCGTGAACAACAGTGGCAGGTCTTCTTCCATATGATATGGTCTCCGTCAGAATTTAATTGCGCTCACCGGTTCTGTCAATGTGCAATAAGAGTTCTCGCGCCTCATTCACATCAGCGGCACCAAAAAGCTCCATTGTTAGATGTTGCAGCACGTCGGGGTTGTCCAGCTTCTCCGCCTGCTGCTCTGCCAGCGAAAGCAGTTCAAAGAAGCGCATCTGTACAACATCTTTGACCATTTGCCTGAAACGCTTGAGTTCTTTCTGCCGTTCCTGTTCAAGCCCTTGTTCTCGTCCCTGTTCAATACCTTTTTCAATACCTTTACTGAAGTACTCTTCTCTGATTTCCTGAATCATCCATGAGTCTTCAAGAATATCCTGGAACATGAAAAACCTCCTTTTGAACCATTCACGTTCAGCCGCTTCTGTGAATGCTAGCGTACCAATAATATTTGAGATTGATAGCAAGTCCATTTCTTTTTGCTGTGCCAGCCGATCAATCATGGCCTGAATATGCTCTGGTTGTTTGCCGTTTTCTGTTAATGGAATAAGCGGCAAGAGTCCAGTGAGATTTAGCTGAAACATGCTCTCAGCAGGTATCTCCCATAATTTTACCACACGGTAGAAAAACAAGTGAACAGGTTGTTCATCAATGAAGTCCCGGACGTAGGGCGGCTCAGGAACCCCTCCCTTATCGCGGAGATAAATCACCACTGAGTAAACCCGGATATGGTTGTATTGCCGGGATGCCATCACATTGTATTCTAGCGTGCGCAGCGCCATCTCAGCGTCATAGTACGATTGGAATTCAATGTGCAACAAGCCTCTTTTGCCATTCAGTTCAACTTCTATCAGCGCATCAGCATACAGTGATTGTATTTGTAACTGGTTATCGAGCTGTCGAATGAAGATTGCATCTTTCATAAGCCATTTGGTGAAATGCCTGGCATGAGCCCGTACCAGGCGTTTTGAAATGTAGTCCCACGCATTTGCCACAATAAAATCCCCCAAACCTGAAATAGGAATAGCTGAAGTATATCATACTGGCAATATCCTGTCGAGAGCCATGTCAGGCCGATTCAGTTGTGTTCTGAAAGCGCGGAGGAATACCACAGAAACCGCCGATACTCCAGCCAATAGAAATACTGGTTCCGGTGGCTTTTTCGCATAAGTAATCATGGAGCAGGTGGGCATGGTCGGTTCGTCGCCAGTCGGGGTCGGTCTGCGCGAAGGGGCTACGAGCAGTGCGTTTGCCGTTCGCGCCGTCGCCATCGGCAACGGTATCTATCACTATACGCTGTACACCGCTTGCAAGCAAACGCTGGCTAAATTCCTCAACGGAGGTATAAGGGAGACAGGGGCTGACGGTGATTTGCGCTGGTATGCCTTATTCGTGAGCAGCGCGTACCAGTTCCCAGCGTTTCTCCAGCAGCGGGCCACCTTTGAGGCGCTTGAGATAGGTCTGGTCATCGGTCTCAATGGAGACGGAGAGCCAGGCATAGGGGATGCGTTGCAGTAGTGGAAAGTCACGTGCTGCGAGTGGAGAGCGAGTCTGGACGACAAGCAAATCGAGGTCATCATAGCGAGCGAAAACTTCCAGGCAGTGCCGCGTCACCTCGTATTGACGCTCAATGGGTTGGTAGGGATCGGTGGTGCTACTCATGAAGATGCGCAAGCGCCGACGCTGCTCTGGTTTCATACGGCCTAGCTCTTTCGCGAGGAGTTGCGCGGCATTGGTTTTCACCTGCGCAGCATGACCCCAGGTGGCCGGGAATCCGCGAAATTGCCAGT
Organism: Ktedonobacteraceae bacterium; assembly: GCA_035295005.1. Taxonomy (GTDB): domain Bacteria; phylum Chloroflexota; class Ktedonobacteria; order Ktedonobacterales; family Ktedonobacteraceae; genus DATGJV01. The sequence continues at coordinate 16,804 of DATGJV010000413.1, forward strand.
TAGGGAGGAACTGGGCATAGCAGTAGAGGCCACAGGTGGTCTGGCCGAAGCCGCAACCCACATATGCCGAGAGTGCATGCGTAAATGGATGTGGCGCTGACGCGAGAAACCCGTTACGCTGTGGGGTCAAGATACTTGATGCCTCTTTTTGCAGTATGTCCATTGCTTATCATTCCGAATAAGAGAGAAGCTACCGCCCGCGAACAATGGGCTGAAGTCCATTGTTCGCGGGCGGTAGCTTCTCTCTTATTTACCACTCGTGCCTTCGATATATCCTGTTTGCAGGATACTGGTGCTGTCGCCGGATGGCAAGACCGAAGGATCGGGGCCGGTACCGCGACCCATGCCGCGATAGATGAAACCGAGACGATTCATGTCCGCGGGTTCGTACACGTTGCGGCCATCAATCAGTATCGGGCGGCGCATTGAATGGTGTATCTGGAGCATATCGAGGGCCTTGAACTCGTTCCAATCGGTTGCGATAACCAGGGCATCGGTATCTTCGGCGACCTTGTAGGCATTCTCACAGAAGGTAACGGACTCCAGGTTGATGCCCTCGCGCTCCAATGCTTCGCGGCCCGTTTGCATGGCGACAGGATCGTAGACACGCAAGGTGGCACCCTGGCTGGTAACCCAGCGAATAATATCTACTGAAGGAGCTTCGCGCATATCGTCGGTATTGGCTTTGAATGCAAGTCCAAGCATACCGATGGTGCAGCCACGCAGCGAGCCAAGAATAGATGTTAATTTGGTGACAACGTGACGGCGCTGGTCAAGGTTGATATCCATCACGGCGTGCAACAGCTGTGGGTGCAGTCCGGCTTCGTCGGCCATGTGGGCGAGGGCGCGAACGTCTTTCGGGAAGCATGATCCTCCGTATCCAAGGCCGGCACCCAGCATGGCTTTGCCGATACGCTTATCATGGCCCATGCCGACGGCGACTTCTTTGACATCGGCCCCCAGGCGTTCGCAAATTTGCGCAATCTCATTGATGAACGAGATTTTGGTTGCCAGGAAGGCATTGGAGGCATATTTGATCATCTCTGCTGTGTAGAGGTCTGTAATTACGATGGGCGCACGCAAGGGCAGGTAGAGGGCCGCCACTTTATTGGCCGCATCTGTATCGGTTGAGCCGAGAACCACACGGTCGGGATTCTGGAAATCCTGGATTGCTGTACCTTCAGCTAGAAATTCTGGATTGGAAACGACACTGAAGGTGACATCAGGGTACATCAGATTTTTGCGCACGATGCGCGTCACCACGTCGCCACTGCCGACGGGAACAGTACTTTTGTTGATAATGATCGCGTAATGGTCAAGATTCTGCGCAATGCTACGGGCCGCGCTCTCGACGTAGCGCATATCCGCGCTACCCTGGCTGGTGCCGGTGGGAGTATTGACGGCGATAAAGATGAACTCGCTGTTATCTAATCCCTCGCTGTAGCTGGTAGTGAAGCGCAAACGCCCGGCGTGGACGTTGCGCTCAACTAGTTCTTCCAGGCCGGGTTCGTAGATGGGAATACTACCCTGTCGCAAACGGTCAATTTTTTCCTGAACGATATCAACACAGGTCACTTGATTACCGAGGTCAGCCAGACAGGTACCCGTCACGAGACCGACGTAACCTGTACCGATAACGCAAATAGTAGCCACAAATTTACTCCTCTATGGTCACAAATGGATTTTCATGTTTTTCTTCAATGATTGTAGTGGGCGTGCCGTGTCCTGGGAAGACAACCAGGTCGTCGTCAAGCGTATAGAGCTTCTCGCGGATGGATTTGATAATTTGCTCATAGTTGCCGCCGGGGAGGTCGGTACGCCCAATGCTGCGATTGAACAGTGTATCGCCGCTAAAGACGCAGTAGGGTTCGCTCACCAGACAGATGCCACCGGGGGTATGACCGGGTGTATGCAGGACTGCCAGCGAAAGCGTACCAAAGGAAAGGACATCGCCCTCTTGCAGAAGAATATCTGGTTTTCGATGCACAAGAGGCGCGGGACGGCCAAACATTTGCGCAGTGCGCTCATCTGTGTACATATAGACATCATCTGGATGAATCGCCAGAGGCACAGGATAGACCGCGCTCACGGCGTCAATAGCGCAGATATGGTCTATGTGACCATGCGTATTGATGATATATTTGGGGACAAGGTTCAGTTCTTGCACCGTTTTCAGAATACTTTCGGCCTCATCGCCGGGGTCAATAATCACTGCCTCGTGTGTTTCTGGACACGCATAGAGGTAACAATTTTCCTGGAACGCGCCGACCGTCACACAGGCCACAATGGGCATATGCTCAGTAGACACAGTGTCACTTTGCTCATTCTCGCTATCAGACATCTCGCCTTAACTCCCTTACCCGCACTTGCATACGTTTTGCGTTATATTATACCATAGAGAGGCGAAGACGGGGCAAAAAGCACTGGCAATAGGACGTTAGATGTGGTATAATATTGAAAAAATGTTCTATTTTTGAGATGTTTTACGTACTCTGGTGGGATAGACATCCTAAATTCCTGGGACGGCTTTACGAATCCGTCAAAATAGGGTAAAATGAGTAGCAAGGGTATGGTGTATCGTTGAAGTACAGGGATGGTCTGTCCCAGGAGAAGAGCAAGGTGAAAGATAATTTGGAAAGAAGGACATACCGCAGAAGTCCTGGTCGGCAGTACGAGCCTGAGTATGATCCTCTGCGGGGGCAGAGCGGCAATAGTACCACAGGGCATCTCGATGCTTCGACGACGGGTGGGCGTTGGACGGGTCGTGGTGAGAGTCCATCGCAGAGCGGCCAAAGTGGTCATCGCTCCGGTACCTTGCTAGCCCAACGTCCAGACCCACGCCGGACGCGCCAGCTCATGCGCCAGAGTATCCTTGCCAGTAAGACGCATACATCCTCGCCAGGGGAAGAGCAACAATACGATGATGATGTTCGTAATGATCACGTCGGGCGTGATGTACGCCGACGCAATGCCGGCGTTGAAAACGAACAGAGAGACTTTGACGGCTACGCCGACAGCACAGTTTTTGAGCCACAGCGATTTGGGTCACGCAGCAACCGCCTGACACGCCAGCCACAACGGTATGTTGAGCTTGAGCCGGAGGAAGAGGAGGAATGGAACGGAGTTGAAGACAATGGCTTTGTGGACCCTGACCTCGGTTACGATGAGCCTGACCCACTTGATCAACGGTCGCTGCGTCCAGCTATCCGTCGTGCGCGGAACGATATCCCTGTAACGACTCGCCGGAACGAGCCAGAGGAATATGATGAAGAGTACGACGAGGGATATGAGGACGAAGAGGACGAAGAGCGCCCGGAACGCCGCAAACGCAAAAAGAAGGGCGTCACGCGCCGCAAACTGCTGGTCGGGCTGGGTGTTGCCGCCGTGGGTGGCGTTGCCGCTTATGAGTTAGTACCCAGAATACCCCAGGCGCTCAATGATGTCGGAACGAATATCGAACACCAGTTGCAGGATGCTTACAATAAAGGCATTGCCGCGGGTGGTGAAGCTGTGCGCAAAGAGTTGGTTAACTCGCTGGATACGCTGGAAGGAGTTTCGCTGGAAGGTGCTATCGGGGCGGCCAAGTTGACTCGCGTTGCCTACGATGTCTTTGTGTCACCGATTGTTACGCTTGCCGCAACCGTAGCAGGCGACTTTCTTAATATCACGCTGCGTGCGTTGATTACTGGACGAAGCTGGCTTGCCGCCATCAAACAGGACAGTGACACACTCGCCGCATTGCAAACGGTGCTTGAAACCTGGGTCAAACAAGTGAATGCGATGCCCAAACAGTTACAGTCCATTACCGATGCCGACCTGGATGGTGCGCAATCGTATCTGCGTGCTTTGCAGCGCAAGATACAGGAGGAACAGGCCAAGCTCAACGCTGCGCAGTCAACGGCGACTCCTACCAGTACTACGCCCACGACTCCTAAGCCGACGGCGACGCCGAAGCATTAAATTTCTATAAATATTCTTGTATGACGATGTGACATTAGCTATCTTTAAGCATGTCTAAAAAGCCCGTTCTTTGGCCTGTTTCACGGCAATTTCACACATACACCCTGAAAATCCTCTTGACGAATGTAAACGAAGGGTTTATCATACCTTCATTCGGGTCAATTGTCGTTTGACAAAGGACGTGCCAAAGTTAAGGAAATATAGAAGAGAGAGCTATCACTTCCTCCTTATGCAATAGCTGCCCGAAAGTAACCAGAACAAGAGCGTGTTACTGGCATTTTACCGCTCTGGTTACACAGGAAAGGGGAAGTTTTTTCATTGGTTAGTACATTGATTGATGTCAATGTGTTAATAAAACACTTCGTCGTGACAGGTATGTAGCAGGAGCATGCGCCAGTGGCTCTATGCTACGCACACTATTTTGGAGGTACACGCTCTATGGCAACAACCGCTGGTAGTAACAGTAGTGATGTCTTGCGCTCTGAACGTATCGCCGGGGGCATTCTGCCGAAGGTCCTCAACTCGTTCGACATGGTGGCTATTTTCGTTGCAATCGTCCTTTTTATTAGTAATTCTGCGGTCATGGCTGGCGGGGCAGGCCCGGCAGCATATGTGTACTGGGGCATAGGCTTCCTGACATTTCTCATTCCAGGTGCCATTGTCACAGGGCAGCTTGGCCTGATGTTCCCAGGCGAAGGGTCCATCTATGTATGGACGAATAAAGCATTCGGCCCATTCATGGGTTTCTTCGCGGGTTTCTGCGCATGGTGGCCGGGCGTGCTGGTCATGATTGCCACCGGTGATGCGGTGGCTTCGCTGATCCAACAACTCAACGCGAACTTTTTGACTGAGGCGTGGCAGCAAGGCGTGGTGATCATAGCCGTGATTGCCTTCTCTTTCATTCTCTCTGTTCTGCGCTTCCGCGTAACACAGAACTTCGTCAACGTTGTTTTCGTGGCCTATGGTGGCGCTATCCTGCTCATCGGTCTGGCAGGGGTACTTGCTCTGATCGGTGGTCACTCATCAGGAGTTGACTACGCGCCTGTAAAATGGAGCCTGAACTGGACCAATGCGACCTTTTACGGTACGGTCATCCTTGCTCTGTTAGGTATTGAAGTACCGCTCAACATGGGTGTCGAAATCAATAATGTGCGAGCTATCACTCGCTATCTCCTCTGGGGTTCAGCAGTTGTGATAGCGGCATACCTGATTGGTACCTTCGGCGTAATGGTTGCTGTCCCTCTAGCCGATCAA
>DATGJV010000414.1:0-5827 GCA_035295005.1 Ktedonobacteraceae bacterium
TTTCCCCGCGCTTCGGACGAGCGTTGGCGATGGGATTCTGGACGGTTGGCCCGGTGGGAGGTAGCGTGCTGGCAACTGGCGTGGCGAGCCAGACCCTCGGAGTCTATGGCACATGGCAGTCTCAGTATGTCATTGCCGGTATTGTTGGGCTGGTCATTTTCTTGCTGTGTTTCCTGTTCTTGCGCGAACTTTCGCCTGGGATGCGCGATCAGGTAATGAACACGGTGAAGGAGCGAGAACTTGTCGAGCGGCGTGCCTCCACGATTGATGTGGAAAAAGCGACCCAACATCCCTGGCGGCAGATGTTGCATCCCCGCCTCATTATCAGCGCCCTGGGAATTAGCCTGTATCTGTTGATGTATTACGCCGCCGTGGGCTACTTTCCCATTTACCTGAACAGCATCTTTAAATTCACGGTTGCTCAGGCGAATGGACTGGTCAGTGTGTTCTGGATCGTCAACGTCGTCGCGGCCATCGTTATCGGCTTCATCTCCGATTTCACGAAAGTGCGCAAGCCCTACATGCTGCTGGGCTGCCTTGCCACGATTGTTGTCACCATCCTGTTCATCAGTCGCATCGGTGTACCCACCAGCGCCTCCTTGATGACAGTCTTCCTCAGCCTGTTCGGCATCACGCTGGCTGTCGGCTATGTCACGTGGATGGCGGCTTACACGGAAACTATCGAAGATATTAATCCTGCCCTTGTCGCCACCGGCATGGCTGTCGAGGGCTTCATTTTGCGTCTGGTAGTTGTGCTGTCCACACTGGCTTTTTCGTTTGTTGTAAAAAATCAGTTGGATGGTCAGCAGTGGACGACATGGTGGTGGGTGTGCATTGCTGGTCTGGTTGTCTTTATTCCGACGATTTTTGTGGCTTCCGGGTACTGGAGACCTGCACAGGTGTACGCCGCCTTGCGCCAACAGGCAATGCAGGAACATCCAGGCATTGAAGCACTATAAAAGGAGAAGTTTGTATGGCAACGGTTCCTCGTCGAACCTATACCACCTTAACCCGTCGCGGGCTGCGTCATGACACGTTCCCCATGCGACTCTATCACAAGGCAAAAAAGCTCGGTATCTGGGACCCCCGCGACATTGACCTGTCGCGGGACCGTGAGGATTATCTGCGCATCCCCGACAATTACCGGGAGCGACTGCGCCTCCTCATTTTTGGTTTTCAGGCCGGTGAGGAGGCGGTGACGCTGGATTTGCTGCCGCTCATCCTGACCATCGCACGCGAAGGTCGGCTGGAAGAGGAACTATTCCTGACAACCTTTCTGTGGGAGGAAGGCAAGCATACCGAGTTTTTCAGGCGCGTTCTAGACGAGGTGTTGCTGGAAACAGAGGATTTACATGTCGTCAGGTCTCCCGATTCTGACAATAATCGCGACTTGTTCGCGGATGACCTGCCACGCGAGATGAATCGTTTGTTGACCGACCCTTCGCCTATCAATCAGGTGAGGGCCTCGGTCCTTTACAATATGATTATCGAGGGTGTGCTGGCGGAGACTGGCTATTACAGCTTCTCGCGACTACTCGGCCAGGCCGGGGTGATGCCAGGACTTCAGCAAGGCATCCAGTACATCAAGCGCGATGAGTCGCGCCATATCGCGTATGGTGTGTTTCTGATTTCGCGGCTGGTCGCGGCGGATAAATCGCTCTGGCCCGTTGTCGAGCACCGTATGCATGAACTATTCGATGCGGTGGCACGCAATCAGGAGCAAAATGGCAGCCCTGAATCTGTTCGCACCTATGCGCGACAACAGTTTGAAAAGCGGTTGACACGCATTGGACGCGCCCGTGAGCAAACCGTGGAGCAGGTCAACAGGTCTGCTGAGAGCGATGAGATGGCCGAGGGAGAAACTGCCTGAGTTCCAGCAATCGAGAGAGGATGAAACACGTCATGACGGAGAGTATTGTCGCAACGACAACGGGCAAGGTCCAGGGGGCCACGCGGAACGATATTCACGTTTTCAGAGGCATTCCATATGGTGCGCCAACGGGCGGAAGCAATCGCTTCCGCCCGCCAATGCCGCCTGTACCCTGGGCAAGAGTGCGCGACACCGTGCAGTATGGTGCCAGCAGTCCGCAACCAGCAGGGGGGATGGCTGGCCTGTACACTATCATCGGCTCGACCGAACGCGAGCCGGAAAGCGAAGACTGTCTGTACTTGAATGTATGGACGCCCGCTGTGAATGATGGCGGGAAACGCCCGGTCATGTTCTGGTGTCATGGCGGCGGCTTTACGATGGGTTCGGGTTCGTCGGGATTTTATCGCGGCACGAACCTTGCCCGTCGGGGTGATGTCGTTATCGTCACGGTGAATCACCGGCTGGGGCCGCTCGGCTATCTTCATCTGGGGGATATCATGGGCGAGGGCTATGCTCTTTCTGGTAATGCCGGTATGCTCGATCTGGTCGCGGCGCTGGAATGGGTGCGCGATAATATCGCGGCGTTCGGCGGCGATCCCGGCAATGTGACCATTTTCGGCGAATCCGGCGGAGGCGCGAAAGTCAGTACGCTCCTCGCTATGCCCGCCGCGCAAGGGCTTTTTCATCGCGCTATCGTGCAAAGCGGGCCGGGTCTGCGTGTGATGTCCCGCGAGAAGGCAACCGAACATGCCGAGAAACTGCTCAAGGCACTCGAAATCGCACCCGGCAACCAGGAGCAGTTGAACGCCGTGCCGGTTGAACAGATTTTTGCCGCCAACGCACGGGTCAATAGAAACGCTCTGCGCGGCTGGAGTCCAGTATTAGATGGGCAGGTGTTGCCCCGTCATCCCTTCGATCCGGTCGCGCCCGCCATTTCGGCCTCTGTGCCGCTTATCATTGGTACAAACAAGGACGAGGCCACCCTTTTCCTGCTGGCTGACAGCGAGCTTGCCACACTTGATGAAGCGGGTCTGCGTGGGCGAATACAGACTATGGCAGGAGATTCAGCCGACAGGCTCATTGCTGCGTATCGCCATGTCTATCCGCAATTTTCACCGGCTGATCTTTTTGCCGTGATGCTGAGCGATCACATGATGCGTATGAACTCGATTACGCTGGCTGAACGCAAAGACGCGCAGAAAGCCGCCCCGGTGTACATGTATCTGTTCACCTATGAGACGCCCGCACTCGACGGACGCTTGAAATCGTGTCACGCACTGGAAATCCCGTTCGTATTTGATAATCTTGACCGTACAGACCGCTTTACCGGTAGCAGCCCTGAACGTTTTCCTCTTGCCGAAAAGATGAGCGAAGCATGGATAACATTCGCTCGTACTGGCGTTCCCTCTGCTCGCGAACTACCATCCTGGCCCGCCTATAACCCGGAGCAGCGCCACACAATGATCTTTGACACAACCTGTCGCATCGAGGACGACCCCGGTAGCGCATTGCGCGAGGCATGGAGCAGCATTTCTATTCGCAGCCTCAGCGAATGACCGCATTGCAGTCGCAATTTGTACCTTTCACCTGAATAAGTACATCTACTTAGAACAAAAACAGGACAATGTGCTATACTTTATTAAGGTAGCCGCCGAAGTTTCAAAAGTTGGTATGAAGCCATGAGAGTTCTCATAGGAGCTTCTCCTTTTAGTGATGAAACAAGGGGCGAGAAATAGGAAAAGGCAGCGAAACAATGCAATATGGATATGAAGATTTGACACAACAAATGATGGCGCTAACTGAGATGCAAAAGGAATTGAAAGTGATGCAGATAGCGTTACAGGAACGCCTGGAGGGTTTGGAACTGCAGCAAGAAGAGTTACGCCAATACCAGTCCCAGGTCATACGAGCGTTGGCAACTTTTCGCTCGTTACTTGAACAGGAACAGAACCAGAAAGGCTATCTAGAGAAAAGCGAGCAATGAGAAGTTTTATTTTTGCTGGTATTTCTTTTAACCGGGGCTTCTTCGCTCAGGTATGAAAGTCTCATTATTCCTGTCGTCTCCCGGTTAGATTGCCCCACGCGGCCTTCACAGAGAATGCAAATTTCCCGCTGCGCGAAAATGGTGATTGCGACGGTTTATTTCCTTGAATTGCCTCTAACGATGTTTTGGAAGCAGGAACTTCTGGCTGTCCAAGGGCTTGCGCTAACTGCTCAACAGTTGGCCCGGCAATCAAAGTGGCTGGAGAGATCTTCTTGCCCCAGACCTGCTCAATCCGATCGACAAGGCGAACAGCCAGTAAGGAATGGCCTCCCAGATCGAAGAAGTCATCCTGGATTCCTATGGGGCGTACCTCTAACAGTTCTTCCCAGATTTGTACAAGTTGATGATGCACTGGCAGTGTTGGCGCAACAAAGGTTTCGGGTAGTTCAGAGCGGCCCTGCTCAGGAAGAGGGAGTGAAAACCGGTCCACTTTGCCGCTGGGAGACAGAGGGAGAGCTTCAAGCAACACAAAGGCAGCTGGAACCATATAGTCGGGGAGTTGATCCTGCAAAAAGTGTCGTAAGTTGCTACTCGTGAAGGTATGCCCATGCCGGGGAACTACGTAAGCGACCAGCCGCTTCCCGCCATTTCCATCTTCACGAGCCTGTACGACTGCATCAAGAATATCCGGGTGCTTCTCTAACGCTGTTTCAATCTCTCCCAGTTCAATGCGGTAGCCGCGAATTTTCACTTGCTGGTCAGCTCGTCCGAGGAAAATGATATCACCGGTGGGCAAATAGCTCGCCAGGTCTCCCGTTTTGTACAGACGTGTTCCCATCCCGGTACTAAACGGGTGTGGAATGAATCTTTCCCTGGTCAGAGCGGGACGATTGAGATATTCCCGCGCCAGGCCGATGCCACCGATATATAGCTCACCGGAGACGCCAATGGGAACAACATGCAAATTCTGGTCCAACAGGTAAACTTGAGTATTAGGAATAGGACGCCCAATTGGTATCTCTTGTAACGAATTATTTGCCGTGGCCGAAGCGGGAACCCTGTACATTGTTGCCACGATGGTCGCTTCTGTCGGGCCATAAGTATTCACAATTTGCACCTGCGGGTTCACATGTTTTTGCCATTGTGTCATCATATCCAGCAATGCCTTTTCTCCGCCAATAATCACCAGACGCACTGAAGGAGGAAGCGAGATTACTTTTTCAGAAATTTTTCTTGTAAGCTCATGCCAGAATGCCGTCGGCAGATCAAGTACAGTTATGGCCCACTCCTCGCATTTTTCTAAGAAGAAGGTCATAGAATCCAGCATAGCAGTTGTGCGTAACACGAGTGTCGCTCCACCTGACAGGCAGGGGTAAATTTCTTCGGCGCTGGCGTCGAAGCTTAATGTAGCGAATTGTAGTACGCGGTCGCCGGGATGTAAGGAGTAGGCGGCAATTGCAGCTTCGGTATAGTTCACCAGTGACTGGTGCTGTATCACCACGCCCTTCGGGGTTCCTGTAGAGCCAGAAGTGTAAATGACGTAGGCCGCATTTTCCGGCAAAACGCCACTGGCTGGATTCTCCTCGTTTTCCAGGCAGATTTTATCCCAATCTGTGTCGAGGTATATCACTTCCAGTGCATGTTCAGCTTTAGCTAATTTCGCGCTGACACGCTCCTGCGTTAGCAGCACCGGAGACTGAGCATCCGAGAGCATGAAATTGAGCCGCTCCTCGGGATAGACAGGATCGAGCGGTACGTAAGCTCCCCCTGCCTTGAGAATGCCTAACACGCCAACGATCATTTCAGGAGAACGTTCAACACACAGACCAACCAGTGTTTCTGGCCCAACCCCAAATCTTTGCAGGTAGTGGGCTAACTGATTGGCCCTTCGATTCAGCTCACGATAAGTCAGAGAGGCACTCTGGTACATCAGAGATATTGCATCTGGAGTGCGTGCTACCTGGGCCTCAAAC
>DATGJV010000415.1:0-10934 GCA_035295005.1 Ktedonobacteraceae bacterium
AATTGGTCTCTTTTGCCGGATTACTGGTACCCACGATGAAGTAGCAGCCAGGAACAGCATCCAGAAAGTAGGCCATATCGTCGCTACCGGTGGTCATCACCTCTTCGCCGTCGTCTACTTTGTTCGCGCCCACGGTCGCAACCGCCGCTTTATGCACATATTCCGTGATATCAGCATCATTGACGCACGGCGGACAGCCATCTATCAAGTTGACATCACAGGTCGCGTTCATCGCGCTGGCGATACCGGTAGCAAGTTCCTGAATGCGGTACAGCAACTTTTCGCGATGCTGCTTACTGTAAGAACGCATGGTACCTTGCAACTGGGCCGTTTCGGGAATGATGTTGAAAGCGGAACCGGCGTTGATGGTGCCAATCGTAATCACTGCCGGGCTGAACGGCGAAGTCTCACGACTAATCAGCGTCTGGAGCGCGGTAACGATATAGGCCGCGATTACAATGGGGTCAACACATTCGGCTGGCATGGCGGCATGTCCGCCTTTTCCGTTGATGGTCAAGACAAACCTGTCGGCACTGGCAAAAACGGGGCCGCTGCGCACACCCACCCGCCCCAAAGGGTAGGAGCTAAACAGGTGGAGACCGATAATGCCATCCGCGTCTTCCACGGCTCCCTCTTTGACCATCGGCTCCGCACCGCCAATAATCTCCTCGGCGGGTTGAAAGACGAATTTCACATTACCCGCCAGTTCCGCCCGGCGTTTGCTCAAAATATCCGCGACCGCCAGCAGAATCGAGGTATGTCCATCATGACCACAGGCGTGCATCTTGCCATCTACAGTGGAACGATAATCTACGTTGTTCATTTCGTGAATGGGGAGCGCATCCATATCAGCGCGGATCGCAATCGTCTTTATCAGATTGCTGTTTCCATTTGCGCCTCCATTGACAGCCTCGCCGCGTAGCAGGCCCACGACGCCCGTCTTCGCAACGCCTGTCTGGACTTCCATACCGAGCGACTTCAAACGTTGTGCAACAATACCAGAAGTACGTACCTCTTCGTAGGCAAGCTCTGGATGCTCATGCAGGTCGCGGCGCATAGCAATCAAATCAGGTACCAACTCATCAATGTCAGATTTCAGATGGTCATTGTCAGACATATTTCCTCCTGAGCAGATATATGGCAAACCAGTGTAAACGCAAGAATCGGCTCGCCTTTCTCTCTTCTCTTTTTATATCGTATCATATACGTGAAACTTGACATGGGAAGTCCGGGCTAATAAAAACTGAGGCAGAGCTAACGGGGTAAAACATGTTATAATAGATACGCACCAGTTGACGCAGTAGAAACGTCGTGTGGATAGCAATGGTATGGAAAGGATGTCTGTAATGCCAACCAACCCTCCTAAGAAAGAAACAACGTATGTCGTAGACTCCGAAAGCGGCATGGAGCTGAATCGCTTGATGAGCCAGGAGCGCCTTCTCAATGAAGCCTTTGGTGAATTATTTCCCGCGCATATTGATATGACTCGTGTCCACGATATTCTCGATATCGCCTGTGGCCCCGGCGGCTGGGTGTTAGATATGGCGTTTAAGTACCCCAAAATCAATGTCACAGGCATTGATATCAGCAAACAGGTCACTGAGTATGCTCGCACCCACGCCTTTACCACTGGCATGAACAATGCCACCTTTCGGGTGATGGACGCGATGAAGCCGCTCGACTTTCCCGATAACTCCTTCGACTTTATCAATGCCCGGCTCATCCTCGGCTTCATGCTCCCTTCCGCATGGCCCAAACTTTTGCAGGAATGCCAGCGAATTTTGCGCCCAGGTGGCTTTATCTGCCTGACCGAATGTGAAACAGGCCAGACGAATAGTCCCGCGTTTGAAAAATTGACCCGTATGGCGACCCAGGCCATGTTCCGTGCCGGGCAGAGTTTTTCGCCCGATGGCTATCATATCGGCATACTTCCTATGCTGGGCAAGCTGGTACAGGATGCAGGCTACCAGAACATCTTTACAAAGGCGTATGCCGTTGACTTTTCGGCAGGAACCGAGAGGTATGAGGGCTTCTATCAGGATATGGTAGCATTATGTCACCTGATACAACCTTTCTTACTGAAATGGGAGGTCACTACACCGGAGGAGGTTGCGGAACTCTATCAACAGATGCAAGTGGAACTCATGCTAGCAGATTTCCGCACCGTCTGGTTCTATATGGCGGTCTGCGGCCAGAAAGCTGAATAATAAACAAAATAACGACGACGAAAAAGAGAGGACAAAGGAATGTCCACACAGGACAACAATTACATCATGGGTAGTGAAAACGCGGCTGAAATGGCCCGTCTCATCAACCAGGATTTGCTCATTACCAGAAGCATGGGTGGCCCTTTTCCATATTGGACTGAAGCCGAACTCGCCACTATTTCCAATCTGTTGGATATCGCTTGCGGCCCTGGTGGCTGGGCGCTTGAAGTAGCGCGAGCGTACCCAAAGATGCACATTATCGGCGTGGATATCAGTCAGACCATGATCCGCTACGCCGACGCCCTCGCGGACTCGAGAGGCTACGGCAACATCCAATTTGGCATCATGGATGTGACCAAAGCATTGGATTTTCCCGACAACTCGTTCGATTTCGTCAATGCCCGCCTGCTCGCCGGTTTTATGCCGAAGAATGGTTGGCCCCAACTCCTGCAAGAATGTATGCGCGTCTTACGCCCCGGCGGCATCGTTTGCCTGACTGAATGGGAATTTACCGTTACCAATAGTCTCGCCCAGGAAAAGCTCAACGCTATGCTCACCAGAGCGGGTACGATAATGAACCGGAGCTTCTCTCTCGATGGTCGCAGTGTCGGTATCACACCTCTGCTTGATCGCTTCTTAATAAATGCTGGCTTCACAAACATCAATCAACAAGCTTTCGTGGTAAACTTTTCCAGCGGCACGCCAGCTCATGAAGGCCATGCAGAAAATGTGATGGTTGGCTTCGATATCCTGCGTCCCTTCATCAACCAGGTAGAAAAGATGAGTGACGAAGAATATACCCTGCTCCACCAGCAAATGGTCGCGGAAATGTTCGCGGACGATTTTTGTGGTCTCTCCTATAATCTGTCTGCGTGGGGACAAAAACCACAATAACGAGAAATTATAACTGAACACCATATACTGCCGGTGGCAGTATATGGTGTTCAGTTATAATTTCTCGTTATCGATGAGGACGAATGAGCCAGTATTTGCCGTTTTCGCGCATCATCAACTTTTCGTCAATCAGCGCACGTCGCAAGGTGGCTACATCGTCATGAAACTGCTTGAGAATGACATTCACTTCCTTCTCTTCGTACAGATGTCCCCATTCAAATGCCCCCGCGATTTTCTCCACGACAAAACGCCGCACCCGCGAATGTGTGGGAATACTCAACAGGCGGCCATCTTTGAAAAATGCCTCCTGCATCATCGCACGGTCTTCATCCTCCGAAGGTGCAAGCCTGCTCGCTTCAGTTTCATTTGCCGCCATTTGCGCCATATTCCGCAGGTTTTCAACGGTCAGCAATCCAGCGGTACGGCGCAATTGCTCCTCGTTCACGCTGTAGTGATGAAAGTTGTTCTCGCGTCGCACCTGCACCAATCCCGCCGCCTTCAACAGGCTCAGATGATGCGATATCGTCGGCGGTTGCACATTCAAAGCCTCCGCCAGTTCCTGCCCGTACATCGAACGCTGCGCCAGCAACCCTAACATACGAATACGCATCGGATCAGCTAACGCACGCCCGAAGCGCAACAATGGCTCCAACTTCGCAGCCTCAAACTCCATACGCGCTATACCATAGCGGCGCGTCGCCTCGATTTGCCCTTGCCGCTCATCCATAAGGCATCTCCTTTTCCACAATTACAATTGTACAATCATCTATTTAGATGATACTGCAATTAGATGGAAAAGTCAAGGGGATTTGATGGCATAAGGAAGCGATTTCCATAAACAGCAACAAGCTTGTTGCTGTTTATGGAAATCGCTTCCTTATGCCATAGCTTCTCTATACACGCGCTCGTAAGCATCGAGCATACGGTCGAGACCAAAGTGATACTCGACGTGGGTACGACAACGAGGACGGGGAATGTCTGATAAATCATCAACGTAGGCGGCGGCGTTTTCGGACTCGCCAGGTTCGACAAGAAAGCCTGTTTCGCCGTGGCGAATGATCTCCTCTGTCGCGCCGCGCCGGTAAGCAATGACCGGTGTGCCGGTTGCCATTGCCTCGACTGCGGTCAGACCAAACGGCTCGTCCCACATAATGGGGAAAAGCAGGCCAAGAGATTGACCCATGATCTTCCACAGAGCCAGCCGTTCCAACTGCCCAAGATAGGTGACAAGTCCTCCCGCACGCTTGAGTTTTGGTAGGACGCGCTCTTTATAGTAAATCCGGTCATAGATGCCGCCCGCAATGAGCAAGTGATAGCCAGCCTTTTGCGCAATCTCAATGGCATCTTCAACTCCCTTCTCCGGTGAGATGCGGCCCGCGAAAAGCAGGGGTGCATCAGTGGCGGGTCGCGGCGAAAAAGGGATAGCCGCGACATCAAGTCCATTGTAGATAACCTCATCAATGAGCGTATAGTCTGCGTAAGTGTGAGCGCAAGCATTGGAGACCGTCACCAGCGTCACGGGATGGCCCTGACGGTGCAGAACCTGTAAAGCGGTATTGATTTCCGGTGAGACTGCCGGAAGGTGCAGGGTATGAATCACAGGAATGTCGCGTATCAAAGTGCTACAGGCAAAAGCGGGCCAATCGAAAGCATGAGCATGGATTATGTCAAATTCGTTACTATGCTGTCGCAATTGCAGGAAGAGTTCAAGGAAGAGATTAGCCTGGGTAAAGAAGCCATCGTCGGCTTCCCGTTCCTGTGCTGGCCCATAAAAATTCGCCGGAGTCACACTTTCCGGTACCGCTACGGGAACGATGCTAATGCCAGGGACAAAGGAGTCGTCGCGTGCGAACAGAGTCACGCTATGACCTCGCTGTATCAATCCCTGCGCCAGGTCTGCCAGCAACGCCTGCGCTCCTCCGAGGTAGGGCTGCGAGATAGCCGAAACGAGGGGCGCGACCAGTGCGATTCTCATAATTCGCCTCGATAGATAGCTATATTATGTTCAGTTTCGTACAGCTTAACTTCATAGAGCATTCCTTGCGGCAACGCCGGTTGGAGGCGTTCCCAGAAGCGTATTGCCAGCATTTCAGTCGTTGGAATACAACCCTCTAACCAGGAAACATCGTAATTGAGATGCTTATGATCCACCCAATCAACCACCTGTTTGTTAATCGTCTGTTTCAAATCGGTCAGGTTCAGAATCATGCCCGTGCGTGGGTCGGGCGTACCCTGCACCGTCACTTCCAATATATAATTATGTCCATGTCCATTAGGATTGGCGCACTTCTCATACAGCGCGATATTCTCCGCCTCGCTCAATTCGTTGCTCCACAGGCGGTGGGCCGCGCTAAAACTTGTGCGCCGTGTCAGGTAGACCATAGTCCTATCCTTTTTATATGGGGAAAGGCCAATTGATCGGCCCATATCCCCGTTGCCGATTGATCGGCTGTGGGCACGATCAATCGGCCCCTACATCAGGCATTGCTGAATATTTCCAGGTTTGTTCCGCTCAATTTGCGTCCGGTATCATCTGCCAGAAACAGCAGAATTTCCGCCATATCATCCGGTGTCATACCGGCCTTCAAATGTGGCGCGGCCTGTCGCAGCATCTCTGTATCTACCGCGCCAGGACTCACAGCGCAGACGCGAATATTGTATGGCTTGCCCTCGACGGCAAGAATCTCGGTCAAGCTGGCAACCCCCGCCTTCGAGACGTTGTAAGCGCTCAATCCCGGAAACTTCTCTACTCCTTTAACGCCTGACAACGACGAAAGGTTGATAATCACGCCCTCCTGTTGCTCTGCCATCAACTGAAACGCCTCGCGACAGCAGAGAAAGGTGCCGCGCAGATTCACCGCGATAACGCTGTCCCATGTTGCTACATCCATGTCAACAAACGGACGTACAGCCACTATTCCCGCGCAATTGACCAGAATATCCACCCGCCCATACATCTCTCTAACCTGCTGAAAGAGCCTCTGCACATCCTCTTCCCGCGAGACATCGCCCACCACAGCCAGCGCCTGCCCTACCTCTCCACCCAACCGCGCAATTTCTGTCGCAGTCTCCTCCAGATGCGCCTGTGTGCGACTGAATGGCACAACTCGCGCCCCTTCACGTGCGAACAATTGAGCAGTAGCGCGACCCACCCCGCGCCCCGCCCCCGTAATAATAGCGACACGATTCTTGATACTCATGAGAGTATTATACAACCGCCGCATTCCCCGCGCTATTCTTGCCAGTTCAAAAACTCGACATTGCTGCGCTCGTCGGGTTGGGCGTGCTAAAGCAAGCCCCTACACGCTGCGGCGCGGGTCCGGCCCACGCGCCGCAGCGTGTAGGGGCCCGATTTATCGCGCCCAGGCACCAGCGATAGCGCGGTGCCAGTCACCCACATATTCCCAGATGCATTGTTCAATGCGCATTAACTATTCCCAAACCCAACAAAGTAGGGTACAATCAGCAAGTAAAGAATCCGGCACAAAAATCGTATAGAAGAGCAATGATAACATGACCCATCCCCACACTCCCATACGCCTTGAAACCCACCCTCCTATGCAGTTATCCGAAGCCATGAGCAAAGCCTTTCGGGACGAGCCTGCATGGGTGTACCTTCTTCCTGACGGAGCCAGGCGGTTGCGCTTACTCCCATCCTTTTTCAATATCCTGCTGCGCTACAGCCAACGCTATGGGGCGGTCTATACAACCACGGACAGTGAAGGAGCGGCTTGCTGGCTCACACCGGGGAATACCACCCCTCTTTTGCACAGGCTAATACGTATCGGGATTCGTGAGGCACGTCCGGGCATAGATTTGGGGTGGGCAGGCTTCCGTCGCTATATGGCTATGGAGAGGTGCAGCGAAACTCTTCATCAACAATCGGTCACAGGAGACCACTGGTATTTGTGGGCGCTGGGTGTTGATCCGGTGTACCAGAAGCAGGGAATGGGTGGTATGCTGATGCAACCCGTATTCGAGCGTGCCGATGCCAACAGATTGCCCTGCTATCTGGAAACATCGAATGAATTGAATATCACGTTCTATCAAAAGCATGGCTTTACGGTGGTGAACGAAGGGACAGTACCGAAGAGTGACTTGCATGTCTGGGCAATGATGCGAAAACCTGTGTTACTCAATAGATAGATAAAAAGGAGCAACGATGATAAAACAGCGTTGTGGCTGGGCGAACAGTGGAGAATTGGAAATTGCCTATCACGACAACGAATGGGGCGTGCCTCTGCACGATGACCGCAAGCTTTTTGAGTTCCTCGTCCTTGAGGGTGCGCAAGCTGGTTTGAGTTGGTCTACCATCCTCAAGAAACGAACAGGATACAGGCAAGCCTTCGACGGCTTTGATGCAAAGATAGTCGCTCAGTATGACGAAAGCAAATTTCAGGAATTGATGGCAAACCCTGGCATTGTGCGCAACAGGCAAAAAATCCTGGCTGCTATCCAGAATGCGCGTGCGTTCCTGCAAATGCAGGAGCAACATGGCAGTTTTGATACATTCATCTGGCAATTTGTGAATAACAAGCCTATCCAGAATGCCTGGCAAAGCCGACAGGAGGTTCCGGCAAAAACTGCGGTGGCAGATGCAATGAGCAAAGAGTTGAAAAAGTTGGGCTTTGCCTTCGTCGGTTCCACTATTTGCTATGCGTTTATGCAAGCTGTGGGCATGGTGAATGATCATACAGTAGATTGTTTTCGCTGGTCGGAAGTGGGTGCGCTTTAGAATCTCCGCACATCCCCTACACCCACTACAGCCACTACTTTTGACTTTCCGATAGCGATGCTTGCCTTTGCAACAGTTGTACCACTAACGTTGCTCTGTGAGGGTTGCGCGAGTTGCAATGCCAGCGTGTGGGAAATTATTTTATAGTGCAACTTCATGGCGATAATGCGCTGAGCAGAAGCATCAATGGTGGATTGCTGAATCTGGCCGCTTGTAACAGCCTGTTTCATGCCAGCAAGCATGTTCACTGTGTCGCTGAGGCCGCGAGGGCCGAGAATGAGATCCTCACCAGCTTTGATTGCCAGGACCGCAGCCTGTGGCAAACTGTAGTTGTTGCTGATACCGCCCATCCAGAGGGTATCACTGATAATGACGCCCTTGAAGTTGAGCTGGTTACGCAAAATGCCGGTGACGACGTTGGGCGAGAGCGAGGTAGGCAGTTTCGGATCAAGCTGCGGATTGAGGATATGCGTGACCATCACCATCGGCACTATGCCCTCGTTGATCATTGTGCGATAGGGAACAAAGTCAACGGCGTTGAGCGTGGCGAGGCTGCGGTTCATGGTGGGCAGCGAGAAATGCGGGTCAACCGTGGCGCTACCGAGGCCGGGAAAGTGCTTGAGACACCCGACGACGCCACCATCGGTCAAACCCTTGAGGTAGGCACGTCCCATATTGGTCACAAGCGTCGGGTCGGAGCCGAAGGTACGTTGCGGTAGACCAGGATTGTTGGGATTGGTCAGGACATCTACTATGGGCATGAAATTGACATTGAGGCCCAGCGAAGTTAGAGTTGTAGCAGCAGCGCGTCCAGCGTTATACGCCTGTTGTGGGTCATTTGTCGCGCCGATTTGTTGTTCCGAAGGGCGCTCACCCACAATCAGGCGTAGTTCGTTAACAAGACCACCCTCGAAATCTGTAGTGACCAGCAAGGGGATATGCGCCGCCTTCTGCATGGCCTGGATAAGCGTGACCAGTTGCGTTTGCGTCTGTGCGTTACCATTCTTATTCTCAATCAGCACGCCGCTAATACCATAGTTCTGAATCATCTGTGCCAGGGCGTTGCTACTGGCATCAAAGGTCGAGCCATAGAACTCGCTAATCACCATCTGCCCTAGCTTCTGATCGAGCGTCATATGACTGACAATTTGCGCCGCCAACTGATCATCGGTCAAAGGGGCTTCCGTCGGCTGCGGGGGCACATTCACTGGATATGATACCGTCGGCGTCGTTGACGAACTGGGTGCCAGGTACGTATGCGAAGAACCCAACCCAAACGAACACCCACTGAGAATGACGAGGAAACAGGTGAGCAGAGCCATGACTGTTCCTCGTCTTGCCGGGAAATTTGTTTTCTGTGTTTTCATCTTATCCTGCCTCTCGCCATTGAAACGCTTGTCGGCGCGAAAAATGTTTCTCTGTATTATATGACGATGGAAGGATGATAGAGATACAATCAATTATGCCAGGTTACACCGCATATCCAATTCTTTATGCCGTTTTAATCTGTGCCGCTTGCTCCAGACCCAGTTCCTGAATGGCATTTTTGCGCAGAACGAACTTTTGCACTTTGCCACTGGCGGTCATGGGATAGGCAGAGACGAACTGGAAGTAGCGCGGTATCTTCTGCGAACTGATCTTCCCCTTGCAAAATTCGCGCAATTCTTCCTCGGTCAGCTGTTCATCCTGTTGTGGCACGACGACGGCTAATAGCTCTTCGCCGAAGAATGTGTCTGGCACGCCGAGAACCTGCACGTCGGCAACTTTGGGATGGCGGATTAAGAATTCCTCGACCTCACGGGGGAAAATGTTTTCGCCGCCACGAATCACCATCTCTTTGAGGCGTCCAACAATATTGATGTAACCGTGGGCATCCATCGTCGCGAGATCGCCGCTATGCAACCAACCGTCACTATCAATCGTCTCGGCTGTCTTCTCCGGCATATTGTAGTAGCCTTGCATCGTCAGGAAGCCCCGGTAGCATAATTCGCCGCGCTCGCTACACGGCAATACCTCGCCCGTCGCGGGCTGAATAATTTTCACCTCGGTATAGGGTATTGGTACACCAATCGTGGCGGATTTGAGTTCAAAGCTATCATCCTGTAAGGTTACGGTGACAGCGCCGCTGCCCTCCGTCTGACCAAAGACGATAGCTACATCCGCCCCCATACGCTCTTTCACCTGCTCCATCAAGTAGACTGGGACGGGAGAGCCGCCACTAATGACAGAGCGCAATGAAGAGAGGTCGTATTTGCCAAAATCTGGATGTTGCAACATTGCCAGCAACATCGTTGGCACGCCACCCATCGTGGTACACCGCTCGTTACTGATAACCTGCAAGGATTTGAGCGCGTCAAACGCAATCAATGGATGCAGCGTTGAACCGGCATAGAGCGCACCAATCACCGCCAGCACACAACCACCGACATGGAAATAGGGCATGGCGGTAAAGCCGCGATCATGCTCCCGCATCCCCCATTGTTGCGCGAAAGCCATCGCGTTATTGACGATATTATAATGAGACAGCACAACGCCTTTAGGAAAGCCCGTCGTGCCGGACGTATATTGCATCATGGCCGGGTCTGACGGCACCACTGAGGACTGCCGTTCGCGCAACGCCTCCATGCTCACCGGTACGCCACTCGCGACCATCTCTGAAAAGAGTGTTGGTCGCCAGTCTTGTTGTTCCAACAGACCGGCGGGCGGTGCGCCGACGAGACTGACATAGCGCAAAACAGGTAAGCGGTCGCCTTGCGCCACTCCATTCTGGTCGCCGGGAGCCGTCAATGAGCGCACAGTCGCCAGGCAATCGTGATCGCGAATACGAGCCATGAAGAAAAGCGCGGCGACATTGCCCTGTTTCAGGATGTATTCCACTTCTTCTGCACGCAAAACCGGGTTGATCGTCACCAGCACAAGCCCGGCTTTCGCGGCAGCCATATACAGGAGCAGCCATTCGGGGATGTTCGCGGCCCAGATGGCGATATGCTCGCCCTTTTGCAAACCTGCTGCCATCAAGCCACGCGCCACCTGATCGGCTCGCTCGCGATACTCCGGGTAGCGCCAGCGAAAATCGAGTGCGCCGCCAAATTCGGGAT
>DATGJV010000416.1:0-3744 GCA_035295005.1 Ktedonobacteraceae bacterium
GGGCGCTATGAATTGCGCCCCTACAGTTGTACATCCAGGGCTTTCCTGACGGCATCGAGTGTTGCTTCTATCACCACGGCGTTGCTCTGTTGCGACATGGCGGTTGTGCTATCTTTCAGCAAATTGCCGGTTAATATACCAACGACTCGGTCGTCTCGCTTGATAATACCATTTGCCACGAGTTTGCGCACACCTGCAAGTGTCGCGGCAGAGGCAGGTTCGCAGCCGATGCCTGAGCGGTCTATTACTGCTTTTGCCGCCAGTATTTCTTCGTCAGTGACCTCTTCAACGATGCCATCGCTCTCTTCGATGACCCGACGAGCGCGGGTATAGCTGACGGGATTGCCAATTTTAATCGCAGATGCAATGGTATGCGCCTGCGTCGTCTCCCGCCGTGCAAAGTTTTGCCTGTAGCTGCGATAGAATGGATTCGCTCCCGCTGCCTGGATAGAGGCAATACGCGGCAGATGTCCGGTAATGCCATATTGATATGCCTGGCGAAAAGCCTTGCCAATAGCGGATGTGTTGCCGAGATTCCCTGCCGGGAGGACAAGCCAATCGGGCGCTTGCCAGTCGAGTTGCTGCAATAGCTCAAAACCAATCGCTTTCTGACCCTCCACACGGAAAGGATTGAGGGAATTGAGCAGGTAGATACCACGTTCACCGCAAATTTGTTCAACTAAACGCATGGCATCGTCAAAATCGCCCTGTATCTGAATGGTTTGCGCACCATAGGCCACCGTTTGCGCCAGTTTGCCGCCAGCAACATTGCCTGCCGGTAGAAAGACGATGGCACGCAAGCCAGCCTGTGCGGCATAAGAGGCCAGCGAGGCGGATGTATTGCCGGTGGATGCACAGGCAACCGCCTGCGCACCCAGTACCTGCGCCATCGTCACGCCCACGGTCATACCACGGTCTTTAAAGCTACCCGTCGGATTCTCACCCTCGTGCTTCAAATAGAACTGTTCCAGTCCCGCGTACAGGCCGATTTGCCGGTGTCCAGCTCGACCCGAACCGCAATTTTCCATACCGACGGGATAAAGGTTGGTATTGCCCTCCGGTCGGCTAACTATATACTCTTCAGGAACGGGTAAAATGAGTTCTCGATAGCGCCAGACTCCACTATGGTCAAGAAGTGAAGTGCCGGTATCCATTGACCAGATAGGCGGTTTCGCAGCTCGTTCATCAAACAGTTGTCGCCACTTGACTCCATCAGACAGTGCGATATCACGTGACGAATCCAGAAACGGGCTTAACGAATGTTGCCTGGAAGATGCTTGAACTCCAGAAGGCGGCAATGCCATTTCGACATCCAGAACGCTGCCACAATCACAACGATAGCGCGGAGCTTGCCCCACCTCTATCCCAGGATAGAGCGCGGAACATTCTACACAACGTAATGAAACCACTCTTAATGTGTCAACGACCTGTGGTAAGAAGGTATCACTCATTGGCAACCATTCCTTCGGCTGGATGAGGAGGTGACCAGTAATATTGGTCTTGAGTACGCTTACGCACCCTCCCTTTTGCCGTCTTGATAACCCTGGCCCCAACCTGATCGGCACGTAAAATCATGCCAGTGCCATCCACTCCATTTGACTTTGCCGTCTCCTGCATCGCCTGAAGGATGTCGTGAAAACGCTCGCTGGCAAGCGCAATTAACGATGAACCGCCGCCAGAAAGACTGGCTCCATGCGCACCCGCCGCCACTGCCGCGTCAATGATAGCGGGCATCGCGGGGAATAGCGTCTGCCGATAGGGCTGGTGCAAACGATCTTGCATTGCTTCGCCAATCAGTTCATAGCGTCCTGCTCGCAATGCTGCCAGCAACAACGCGACACGCCCGGTATTAAACGTTACGTCGGCCTTTGAATAGCTGGCAGGGAGCAGTTTTCTGCCCGCGACTGTATCCATCGGAAAAGAAGGAGTGAAAATGATGGCCTTCAACACATCGGGAAATGGCGATTTGACCGCGTGAATTTTGCCATTCATCGAAGTTGTTGCCACCAGACCACCAAGCAAGGCTGGTGCAACATTATCAGGATGCTTGCCAGCCTCCATCGCTACTGCGAGTTCCAACAGGTCTTCTTTGGGCAAGGCTGCATTGTGCAAGCGTAAAAACTCGTTCGCTGCTACCAATCCACCAACAACGGCGGTTGCGCTGCTGCCCAGGCCACAGCCCGGCGGAATGTTAATAGACATGCGAATACGCACGGATGGCTGCTCAACCTGTTGTTGCGCAAACAACGCGGAAAATGCGCGGAAAAACAGGTTATCCGGCCCTGTAGTAAGGCTCTCACCTAATACACCCTGTACTTCAATTGTGGGAAGCGCCGGGTCATCACCCTTTTCTTCCACCTCAAAACGATTGTAAAGTTGCAACGCGAGCCCCAGGCTATCAAAGCCGGGGCCAAGATTAGCCGACGTGGCTGGCGTTAAGACTGTGACTGAGGCAGGTAATACCAGTGCCATCGCTTGTATCCTGCCTTTCTGATAAAGAACGCATACCGTAATCCTCTTCTTTCGTAGCACCTATTCTACCATGTTTGTCGAGAAAAGTAACTCACAAAACGACAAAAGTCATAGTCAAACGTCTGCCAGGACAGCGCCTGTATTGGCGGATGTGACCAGTGAGGCATAGCGACGCAGCCAGGAACTTTTTACACGCGCTCGCGGTTGATGTGCTGAATCCACAGTATTCAAACGTTGCGCCATCTGTTCTGGTGACAAATCAACGTCAAGACGACGTTCCCGCAGGTCAATATGAATCATATCGCCATCTACCAGTGCGGCAATAGGGCCACCTGCTGCCGCCTCCGGCGAAACATGGCCGATACAGGCACCACGTGTGCCACCGGAGAAACGTCCATCAGTAATCAGCGCAACCTTTTCGCCAAGTCCCATACCCATGATATTGGCAGTTGGCGCAAGCATCTCCTGCATGCCTGGGCCACCACGCGGCCCCTCGTAGCGAATGACTACCACATCACCCTCGCGTACCTGCCCATTGAGAATACCCGCACAGGCCTCTTCCTGTGAGTTGTAGATGCGTGCCGGGCCATAGTGCTTCTGCATATTGGGTGTTACCGCACCAACTTTGACCACCGCGCCATCGGGAGCCAGATTGCCAAACAGAATGGCAAGCCCACCGCGCTCGCTATGAGGCTTATCCACGGACAAAATCACTTCGGGGTCCTTCACTTCGGCATGCTCGATATTTTCGCCGAGCGTCTGTAGCGTGACCGTTGGACGATCAAGATTGAGTACCCCAGGTTTCTTCGATAATTCTTTCAGAATCGCGCTGATGCCACCCGCCCGGTCAACATCTTCCATGTGCCATTTGCCTGATGGGCTGACTTTGCACAGGTGCGGTGTGCGTTCCGCTACCGCATTGATGCGCTCCAGCGAATACTCAATGCCAGCCTCTCGCGCCAGCGCAAGCGTGTGCAGAACGGTATTTGTAGAACCACCCATCGCCATATCCAGTGCGAAGGCGTTGTCAATGCTCTCGACGTTGACAATCTTGCGTGGGGTAAGGTCTGCCTCGATTAACTGCATAACCTTGCGACCGGCCTCACGAACAAGCTCCTTGCGCTGCTCAGTGGTGGCAAGATAGGAACCATTGCCGGGCAGAGCAAGTCCCAACGCCTCCATCAAGCAGTTCATTGAGTTGGCAGTGAACATACCGGAACAGGAACCACAGGTGGGACAGGCATTTTGCTCAAGTTCCAACAACTCGCGGTC
>DATGJV010000417.1:0-4967 GCA_035295005.1 Ktedonobacteraceae bacterium
GGAATCTGCCAGGAGGCTTCTTGCTGAGAGAACGCTTGTCGCGAGACGATAAATGAGAGGAACAGTTGTATGCAACGTTTAAAAATTTTGATCTGGCATATTCACGGGAGCTACCTGAATACCCTGGCACGCATTGACGCCGATTGGTACCTGCCAATCAAAGAGGGGCGTCCCGAAGGCTATGGGGGGCGCGGCCCCACATTTGACTTGCCGGATTATGTGTGTGAGGTGCCAGCCGAAGAGGTACGCAATCTGCAACTTGACCTCATTATCTTCCAGACGCCGAAAAATTACTTTGAGGATCAGTACGAGATTTTAAGCGAGACTCAACATAGATTGCCCAAAATTTACCTGGAGCATAACACGCCCAAACCAAATGCCGTGGATACGCGCCACATCATTGATGACCCTGACATCTTGCTGGTACATGTGACGCACTATAACCGCCTGATGTGGGATAACGGGCGCACTCCTACAATGGTGATTGAGCATAGCGTTGCTACAGACCCGGATATCAGGTATAGCGGACATGTCGAATGTGGCATCACCATGATTAATGGTATGCAGAAACGCCCGCGTATCGCCGGGTACGACATCTTTCTGGCGGCACAACAACAGGTGCCACTTGAGGCAGTTGGCATGGGAACGGAGGAACTGGGTGGTCTGGGCGATGTTCCCTATCGTGATTTACATCGTAAGGTAGCGGAGTACCGTTTCCTGTTCAGTCCAATTCGCTATACCAGTTTGCCGCTCGCCGTTATCGAGGCCATGACGATTGGGATGCCCGTCGTGGCACTGGCAACAACGGAGTTGCCGACCGTGATTGAGAACGGCATAACGGGCTATATCTCCTGTGATACCGACCGGCTTATCGAGGACATGCGCTTCCTGCTTGCCAATCCTGAACAGGCGGCATGGATGGGCAATAACGCACGGAATGTAGCGCATACCCGCTTCGGGCTTGACCGATTTATTCGCGACTGGAACAACGCTTTCACCGTCTGCCTGGGCATGAAAACACATATGCAGGCAGAACAAGACAGTGTAATATCAGCTCTCCATCCTTGAGAGCAATGTACTGGTAATGTAGGGACCGAAAGAGAGGATTACGACAAATGGACCGACCAACACGGATTGCGTTTTTGAGTGAACATGCCAGCCCCATTGCATTGCTCGGCGGCGCTGATGCCGGTGGGCAAAACGTCTATGTTGACGAAGTGAGCCGCAACCTCGCTCGCCGCGGCTATGCCGTGGATGTCTTTACGCGCCGCGATAATCCTGATGCCCCTGAAATTACTCGCTGGGCACCGGGTGTGCGCGTGATTCATCTGCAGGCAGGGCCACCGCAACCACGTCCAAAAGATGAACTTTGGCCCTTCATGTCGGAATTCCGCGATTCTTTTCTCCATTTTATGATGCGCGATGAAGCGCAATACAGTTTGATTCATGGCAATTTCTGGATGTCCGGCTGGGTTGCGACAGAATTATGTCGCCGTCTGCATATTCCCGCTGTCCAGATTTTCCACGCGACGGGCAAAACGAAGAAACGACATCAGAAGAAAGTGGATACCAGTCCCGGCGATAGGGTCAAGACGGAGATGGGCATCGTGCGTGACGTTGACAGGCTCATCGCGCAGTGTCCATGCGAACGAGACGAACTGGTGCATGACTATCACGCCGACCCTGGCAAAGTAGTGATCATTCCATCGGCGGTCAACACGAAAATCTTCCATCCCATTGCACAGGCTGAGGCGAGAGAGTATATTGGGCTACCGCAGCAAGAGAGAATTATCGTCTATGTGGGTCGCATGTTGCCGCGTAAAGATATCCGCAATATCGTGCGAGCATTAGCACTTTTACCGAATGATAACGACGATGCGCCCATCTCGCTGATGGTTGTCGGAGGCGAGACGGTTGAGCCTGACCCCATCGCTACGCCAGAAATTGGCGAGCTACAACGGCTCGCGGCGGAACTGGGCGTACTGGACCGCGTGCGTTTTATCGGTAAACGACAGGCGAACGAGTTACATTACTACTACAGCGCAGGCGATGTAGTGGTCACTACACCGTGGTACGAACCCTTTGGTCTTACGCCACTGGAAGCAATGGCGTGCGGGCGGCCTGTGATCGGCTCAGCAGTTGGCGGCCTTACCTACACCATTGTGGAGGGTGAAACTGGTTTTCTCGTGCCGCCGCGCAACCCTGAAAGTTTAGCCGAACGCTTGCGGTTCCTGCTCAATCAACCGGAGATGGTAGCGCGTATGGGTAAAGTGGCACGCAAACGGGTTGAGCGCGAATTCACATGGTCTATCGTCGCCATGCGCACCGCCGCCCTCTATGATAGCGTCCTGGCCGAGCGTATGCACGAAACATTGCCGGTGGATATTGATATCGTCCCAACGGCATCCCTCCCAAAAATACCCAGAAGCAATTCATAGGAGACCATTACATGGCGCTTGTTGATGTCTTGATTCCAACTTATAGTCGTAAAACTGGCCTGGCGGTTGTTTTAACCAGTCTGCTAGGCCAGACCTTTACCAGTTTTGATGTGATTATTTCTGACCAGACGCCGGAAGAGTGCGCATACCTGGATTGTATTGAAATTCAAACACTTGTGCATGCCCTCCGCTGGCATGGACATAGTGTTACATTACAGCGTCATTTTCCCCGGCGCGGGCTGGCGGAGCAGCGACAATTCCTGTTGGAACAGAGCAAAGCTCCTTACGTCCACTACCTCGACGACGACGTTTTGCTCGACCCGCCGGTGATGGAGCGTATGCTGAACGTTCTCGAAACTGAAAAATGCGGCTTCGTCGGCTGTCCCGCCACGGGACTAAACTATCTTGAGGACGTGCGTCCAGATCAACAGCAGCTTGAATTATGGGATGAACCCGTGGGGCCAGAGCCGTTCAATCGCGACACTATTCCCTGGGATCGCCACAAAGTGAACAATGCCGCTAATCCGCTCCACCTTGAGCAACGGTTTGCCTCTCATGGAGAGGTTATACGCTACAAAGTCGCCTGGGTTGGAGGAGCCAACGTTCTCTTCGACCGCGCCAAACTGCTGGATGTCGGCGGCTTCTCCTGGTGGTCGCGTCTGCCCCTCGTACACGCCGGAGAAGAGGTGGTCGTCCAATTCTTGCTGATTCGCAAATACGGTGGCTGTGGCATTCTGCCCAGCGGCACCTATCATCTTGGCTTACCCACCACTATCGAAGATCGCACGCACAATGCAACTGAATTGTTTGAAGAACTGGTCAACGAATTTCATGTTCACCCAATATCGGCCACTACATGAAACATACATACAAAGGAGCAAATTCATGAATACCAACAATTTACGCGGAAAGGTTGTTTTAGTTACCGGTGCGGGGAGCGGACTTGGCGAGGCAACTGCTCGCGCTTTTGCCGCCGAGGGCTGCGCGGTCGCATGCCTTGATATCAACAAAGAGGCTGTTGAGCGTGTCAGCAGAAGTCTCGCGGAGCAAAATGTGCAGAGTATGGCATTTCAATGCGACATGAGCAGTGCGGTAGATATCGTGACGACTGTCCGGGCAGTTGAAGAGCAATTTGGACGCCTGGATATCGTTGTCAATTGCGCGGCGATTGACCATACGCTCTCGGTCGAGGAAATGACCATCGAGCAATGGGACCAGGTGATAGATGTCAACCTGCGCGGGCCGTTTGTCATAGCGAAGACGGCTATGCAGATGATGCGGCGGCAACATTCCGGTCACATCTTCAATATCGCCTCGACGGCTGCTACCCGCGCCTGGGCCAACGCTTCGGCCTATCACGCTTCCAAGTGGGGACTCGTCGGATTCAGTCGTGGCCTCGGTGTCGAGGGGCGGCCAGATGGTATTCGGGTGACAACTATTATCCCTGGTGGGATGCGCACACACTTCTTTGACCGTTTTGTGGAGCAAGGTATTCCAATGCCCGATGAGCAAAATCTGCAAGACCCGGCCAATGTCGCGCAAGCCATCGTCTTTGCGGCACAAGTTCCATCCGACTCCGCTATCCAGGAAGTAATTATCACACCCATGACCGAGACAAGCTGGCCGTAGGCTGCTGGCAACATTGCCGGTGGTAAAACAATGCCCTGTACGCTGCGAATGTTCGAGTGATCAAAGGAGATGACAATAATGACCACGCAAACATTAGCGAACGTACAGGACATGTTCTGCTAAATAAAACACAAGGTGAGGAGCTTTCATTCCCATTCTGGTACTTTTCTCATATTTCTCCAATGTTCAACTCAAGTTCAATCTCATCACGTAACGGGATGCCGTTATCCCCGATCAAGGGGATTTCGGGCTTCAGTTTTCGCGCCTCTGTGACCGCGTTTCTATAAATTGCTACCAGCGCAAAGCCGCGCTTCTGGTAAAAGCGCAAGCCATTCATATTATCGTTGCTTGTCGTGAGCCAGATTTTCTTACAATGTGCCTGAATTGCAACGTTTTTCACGGCCTCAATTAATAGCGTGCCGACTCCAATAGATTGGTGGACGCTGTTCAAGCTGACAATCTCGCAGCTATCGCCAGTGATTTCATACGTGACAAGGCCCACCCGCGCATTATCTCGCATAGCAATAAAGCCATGTTGCAAATCCCTCGCATAGTGGATAACACCCTGTGAAACGACACTATCGCTGCCCCAGTACTCAACGAAAAACTGCGACAGCCACTCTTTATCGTTGTCGTCAACCGGGCGAATGGTAATGGAGGACATAGCACTCTCTTTCTAGATAGACTTGTCTCGGGTCACGAGCGGGAGATAAGACAGAGAGAAGCAGGTCACGGCGGCATGCCGCGACCTGCTTCTCTCTGTCTTATCTCCCGCTCGTGCCTATTGTTCTTCATCCTCCATTGTATCATTCACAACAGGCAGAGGTATCAATGGTATGGTGTTATCTTGATTCGCGTCAGAATCGTGCTTATCCTGTACTGCGTCAATAATGGTTGTTG
>DATGJV010000418.1:0-4890 GCA_035295005.1 Ktedonobacteraceae bacterium
TATACTGTGCCAGGAGCAGACTCAAGAGGAACGCATACCAGATCGGGAAGCCTGTCGCGTTGGCACTTTGATTGACACTGAAAATCGCCCCGATGGAATTAAGCGGGTGTACCGAGTGAGCCGCAACCTGGGTGGCACAGCAGATGCCACCGTTGATGTTGGGGCTGAACTCCAGAGAAAGCAATCCTGCCCCGATTACACACGCGAAGATCAGCGCAACGCCGACGATATGCCACCAGACACTGATATCGTTGAGGAGCGCGACGATGCGCACGCCGAAGATGTTCAGCAGGGCATGAACGGCAAGAATGATGGCATAGATGAGCAATGTTGTCCACTGCGTAGCGGCGTCAACAACATACGAGCCGTTCAAAACAGCTGGCAGACTGGAATGAACCGAAGGGAACCAGGCGTGAAGCAAAACATCGAGAGTCACAGCAGCGCCATAATCAATACCGGCGGTGACGGCGACCTGGCCGATCAGATTGAACCAGCCAGTATACCATCCCCAGACGGGGCCGCCCAGCTTGGAGGCCCAGTAGTACAGGCCACCCGCAGTTGGATAGGCAGAGGCCAGCTCAGCCATGCCAAGCGCGACGATGATGACAAAAATAGTCACCAGGGGCCAGCCAATCGAGGCAGCAGCAAACCCGGACGTGGTTGGGACAAGATAAAAGAGTGTGACGCAGCCGCTGAGAATGGAGATAATAGTGAAGGAGATAGCGAAGTTTGAGAAGCCACCCATCGCACGGAACAGTTCCTGGGCATAGCCCATCGCATGCAAGCGTTTGATATCCTCTGCGATCAGTTCTTCACTGGCAGAGCGTTTAGATGATGCCATGAAACACCTCCAAAGACTTAGGATAATGTAGGGTGTACAAGCACGACTTTCCAAAAGGGATGTACGCTATTCGACTATGACCTCCTTTCCGCCTTGAGACAATACTGGACTAATCTGTACAACTCAAATAAGTAAAGGCCACAACTATGTGAAAAATTTAACGGCTCGTGGATACTATAGCTCTTCTTTGATGCAGGAAGAATACCATGCAATTGTTCGCTACGTCAAGCAAGGTCAACCGTACATTTCCTCCACAGTTCTATTACACAATACAGTGGTAATGCCTACACAGTAACAGAAAATGCCGCATGATCGCGGGGATACCATCAATCACGACCAATCTGCCCGGAACATTGACGAAATGGCTCGTTATCTGTACAATCGAGATACATACACACAAAGATTAGATTAAAGGTAAGGCACTATGGCAGAGGTATTACACAGCAATGAGTTTGAGGAAGATGAGATATTCTCATTGTACGCGACCGATCAATCTGGCATACTCAGCAGTACGCGTATGGTGATGGAAGAGGGCGAACATGTCTGGATTGATCAGGAACGGCTCGATCAACTCGCTCTACAGTGGATACAGCAAGAGGAGAATAGCGCGGCGCTTTACACCCCTTTATGGTACGACAAGTATCATTTTCACGACGGCACTGAACGCACTGTGAACTGGCTGCTGCTGCTTGATGCACTCAATTTCTGCTTCTGGGCCGAAAAAGGTCAGTCGCGCTGGCAGATTGAATACAAAGGCGAACTGCTGAACGGCTACTGGGCCGAAGCTGCCGCATTAACTCGTGCTGTTGAGGAAGGCATGCCGTTATGGGATGCTACATACCTTTGTAATATAAGCAGCGACGATATCGCGCATATTTTTCGCGGCGTGCCAAATTCGCCGCCAATCCCTCTTTTTGAGCAACGTTTACTGAACGCACGAGAAGTAGGGAAAGTTCTCTTAGAACAATACGAAGGCCAATTCAGCCACGCTGTCGAGCAGGTAGAGGGTGATGCAGTGAAACTGGCCCTCCTGCTGGCAACACAATTCTCTTCTTTCAACGATGTTGCGCTGTATCGTAAGCATGAGGTGCGCTTTCTGAAAAGGGCGCAAATTTGTGTTGCCGATTTACATGGTGCATTTGGAGGCAAAAGCTGGGGTGCGTTCCATAATCTCGATCAGCTGACCGCCTTTGCCGATTACAAGCTTCCCCAGGTTCTGCGCCATCTTAGCGTGTTGGAATACGAACGCACATTAGCCGGGCGCATTGACAATCAGGAGTTGCTTCCCCAGGGCAGCGAAGAGGAAATAGAGATACGAGCGGCAACAATCTGGGCCTGTGAACTGTTACGCCGCGCAATGGCGGGACACGACCGTACTGTGACCTCTGCTGAGATTGACCAGCGCCTCTGGCTGCTCGGTCAAGAGTCAACCCATATGCGGCCATACCATCGCACACGAACAATGTTTTATTAGAGAAATCTGTACTGAGAACGATGCAATTACAAACATTACTGACATCATTAGAACAACTACCATTGTCTGTACCTGCAAACATAGCAGATGCGGACATCAACGTGACATCGCTGGCCTATGACTCGCGCAACGTGCAGGAAGGTGGGTTATTTATTGCAGTAGCGGGAACGCATACCGACGGGCGGCGCTTCCTCGGCGACGCGGCTAAACGAGGAGCAATTGTGGCACTCGGTGAGTCACTCCCTGCTGATATACCAGCTACGTTATCCCTGCCTTATATAGAAGTACGCGATGTGCGTATTGCGCTGGCAAATCTTGCCTGTGCTTTCTACCAGTACCCGGCTCAGCAGTTGTGTACTATTGGTATCACCGGTACAGACGGGAAAACAACAACCAGCAATCTCGTAAGTGCCATTCTGGAAGCCGCCCATATCCGCACAGGTCTGATGACCACCGCTAATTTTCGTATCGCGGGTCAAGAATGGGATAATGCCACGCGGCAAAGCACATTAGAAGCTTTAGATATTCAGCAGTACTTGCGGCGCATGCTTGACAATAAAGTCACGCACGCCGTGATTGAAACGACCTCGCACGGTCTGGAATTGCAGCGGGTGCGAGGCTGCGCGTTTGATATCGGCGTCGTCACCAATATCACACATGAACACCTGGATTTCCATAAAACGCTGGCAAACTATCGCCGGGCTAAAGCGCGTCTCTTTGAGATGCTGGAGCCGACACGCGACAAAGGTCTGGGAGTACATCCATCTGCGATATTGAATCGTGATGATAGCAGTTACGACATACTGAAACCCTATTGCAAAGTGCCAATACTGGACTACGGGCTTGATGAGCGGGCTGCGGTGCGAGCTGTAGATGTGCAACTCAGCGCGAATAACACCCGATTTCGGGCTATTTTGCCCGACTCGGAATTGATGATAGAAACGCAACTTGTTGGACAATTCAATATCAGTAACAGCCTTGCGGCCATCGCTACAGCATACAGCCTCGGTGTGGTACCATCAGATATTGCTCAGGGGTTGGCAAATGTCACCGGCGTCACAGGAAGAATGGAGCGTATTGACGAAGGACAATCCTTTACCGTCATCGTTGATTACGCTCACACTCCTGATAGCCTGGAGAAAGTTCTCGCGATACTGCGACCGCTCACACCAGGTAAACTGATGGTTGTTTTCGGCTCCGCCGGTGAGCGGGATAGACAAAAACGTCCTATTATGGGGCGCATTGCTGCACAAATGGCCGATTTTTTCGTTATTACTGATGAGGACCCTCGCGAAGAAAATCGTGAAGCGATCCTACGGGCAATTGCTCAAGGCGCGGAAGCGACCGGGAAACGTCAAGGCATTGATTTTCTCTGCATCGCAGATCGCACAGAAGCAATTGCAACTGCCTTCGCTTATGCAAAAGTGGGCGATACTGTCCTCCTGGCAGGCAAAGGACACGAACAAAGTATTATTATCGGCACAGAAAAAATACCCTGGGATGACCGTCAGGTAGCACGCTCACAATTGCATGGTCAAAAACAGGTATTATAGGAATCACGGACACCGTAAAAACTGTAAGAATTTGAAAAACTGATTCGTCTGGAAAATCTGTCCATGTATGGCACGTGTTGTATGTCTACTTACGTTACTGCGACCGTCTATTTCGCGTTTCAACATGTGAGGCGTTTGATCGTCTCCTTGTATTGGGAGTTATTATGATACCAATGTGGCTTTTTCTCATCTTTATCACCTGCGCGGTAATGAGCGTATTGCTGTGCGGTGTAGCCAGAAAGCTGTTCCCGAATTTTCGTAGCGGCGAATACAAACTTGGGCCTCATCGCTCAGACCTTCCGGCGGGTGGACGAGAAATCAAAACGATTGAGCTACCATTGGTCGGCGGCCCAGCCTTCACACTCGCTATTATGATTACGGGTATCGGGACTGGTTTTCTGTTACATTTTTCACAAGAGCAATGGACACTACTCCTACTCGGTCTGGGTGCTACGCTCGGTTATATGATCATTGGCTTTGTGGATGATTGGCATAAGGTATACAGCAAAGAAGGTTTGCGAGAACGCTCAAAATTTTTCGCGGTGCTTTCCGTTTCGGTAGCGGCGGCATTCCTCTACTTCTTCTTACTGCCCAATGGGCGTATTTCTTACTCTCCTTACATTGATATTCCCTTCCTGGGACCACTTCTATGTCCAACACCACTACATCCAGGTACCCCTTACTGTTCACAACCCGTGCAGTTTGGACAGATATCCTATTTCGCGTGGCTGATTGTTTTGCTCCTGATGACCGGCTTCATTGCCAGTGGCACTTCGCTTTCGGTTGATTTCAGCGATGGGCTGGATGGTCTCGCTGGCGGCCTCGTCTTTAGTGCCGCCCTGGCATTCGGTATCATCATTACCGGCAGCATTAATCAACCCGCCGGCGTTGTATTGGAGGCACTCTCGCTACTGTGCGCAGCCGGCGTGTTAGGCTACTTGCCGTGGAACTGGCCTTCATCCTGGGCAGCACGGCGGGGTACGGCCAAACGACGAGCAAAAATCTATATGGGCGATAGTGGT
>DATGJV010000419.1:0-2794 GCA_035295005.1 Ktedonobacteraceae bacterium
TATGTGCGGCGATGCCCGCGAATCTCAGCTTCGTCATGTATGCCGCCCAACGATAGACGCACAAACTTACGATTGAGCGCCTCCGCGATTGAGCGACCGAGGGATGTTTTGCCGACTCCCGGCGGGCCAACAAAGCACAGGATTGGGCTGCGCATGGTGTTCGATAGCTTGCGCACGGCGATATACTCCAGGATGCGCTCTTTCACTTTCTCCAGCCCGTAATGTCTTTTCTCCAGGATGGCAGAGGCTTCCCCGATGTTCAGGCGATCAATGGTTGTCGAATTCCAGGGTAAGCTCACCAGCCAATCGAGATACGTGCGTATCACGCCGCCATCAGGAGCCATCGAGGGCATGGCGTTGAGGCGTTCCAACTCTTTCAGCGCCCGTGTTTTCACCTCTTCGGGCATCGTGCCATCGGTGATTTTTTCGCGCAGTTCCTGGTTATCGCGCATTGTGGGGTCAGTCTCTCCCAATTCGCGCTGAATAGCCTTGAGTTGCTCGCGCAAGAAGTATTCGCGCTGGCTTTTATCAACCTCTAATTGCACCTGGCTGTGAATCTGGTTCTCTAGCTCTAAAATATGCAGTTCTTTTGACAGCAGGATGCTGACCTTCTTCAGACGCTCTTCTGCATTGAAGGTTTCGAGTATATCCTGGCGTGCCGCGATAGTTGGTTCGAGGGAAGAGGCAACAAAATCCGCCAACCACCCCGGTTTATTGATATTCATTGCCGTGATATAGGCTTCATCCGGCAATGTGCTGCTCAACTTAATGCATTTTTCAAAGAGCGCCAGGACTGCACGCATCAACGCTTCCTGCACCATTGACAGTTCTTCATCTTCTTTGACGGATTCGGTGCGCACACGCATAAAGGGCATAACTTGCATGTATTCAACGCGACGCAGCCGTTGTTGTCCACGGACAAGCACGCTGGTCGAGCCATCGGGCATTTTCAGCATGCGCTCGACAACACCCTCGACGCCAATGGTGTAAATGTCGTCGGGAGCCGGATCGTCTATCTCTTCGTTCAATTGCGTGACCACAAACATTTTGCGGTCTTTGCGCATAGCCTCATCAATTGCCTTCAACGAATGTTCGTGGGTAATTAACAGGGGGACTATCATATGCGGGAGCAAGACGGTATTGCGCACCGGCAAAACTGGCAATGACAGTGCTTTCTTGACGCTTCTCGCAGCTTTTGACCGTTTGCGTTTTTCTGTCAGTGCAGGGATGTCCTTTGCGGGTATGCTCAATTCGTCTTCCATCTGCTCAATCGCAACCTCTCTAGCATCTCTTGCCTCGCTCGCAACTTCTCTCATGCAAATACAAATCTTCTTTCTCAATTTTTCAGTGATAGCACATGAATATTCATCAATTATAACGTATGAGAAATGCTGGGGCAACGTTTTTCATGCGAAATTAATGCAGAATCTTCGCCATGTAGTACTCGTCTACAGAGTTTTCCAGATTATATCATTTTTGAATACCATAAAATCCTGGTAGCTACTCTGAAACCAATAGACTCATATAGCCGTATGGCGCTCGCGTTACTGCTGCTTGTGCCAAGCCAGGCCGTACTCATTCCGCAAGCTTTCAAGCGTTGTAGCCCTTCCAGCAACATGATTTGTCCAAGTCCCATGTTCCTGTAGGCTGGGCGTGTTCCGATGATGCCAATTTCACCTTCCTGCTGCCTGCTCTGCGCATTGGTTTCTGTATTAATATTACAGACGCAGAAAGCGGCCAGTGTGCCATCAGGTGCCACTGCCACCACATCCAGTTCTGGCCGGTAATCGGGATTGCTCATGATAGCAAGGCGATGCTCAACAGTCATATGTGATGTGCCAAATGCTTCGCGGTGCAGCGCCACATACGCTTTAATATCTTGCTTTTCTGATAGTTGATGCACTGTAAATCCCTCTGGAAGTTGAGGCACGGGAACAGGTTCCGCTAACGACCGCTGCATGCGTAATGTTTGTTCTTTTTGGCGTATAAAACCCTGTTGCTCAAGTAATGCCCTGCGCAACGAATCGTTTTCCCGACAACTAACATCCAGCGCCACTTGCCTGTTTTGTTGCTCCCCTATCGTCCGTATCTGCTCAGACGCCCATGAAATGATGTCTGATTCTAGAGTATTTCCATCTTGTTCAGGATGCGCGTACCAGTAGAGATTGCAAAAAGCCGTATCTACAATGCCGAAGGCAAGCACCATATTATCTGTACTTTCCCATAATTGGACGAGATACTTATCCCGTGTTGCCGGAGCAAGCACTTCACGCAGGTCAGATACGGTGGGATAATCAGGCACGTTCTCAGGTGTTGTGCAGGCACGTCTGAGGTCAAAAATGCGTAGTATATCCTGCTCATTTGTAAGTGGATGCATGGTAATGCTCATATCTATCTTCTTCCGGTCAGATTTCAGTGAAAAAGGGCAAGCAGTTCCCGTTCTTCGTTTGTAAGTCGTAACTGAACATTTCTTTGGGTAGGATAAATCTCGGCATGTTCCCATAACGGCCCGGTAATGCTTGTACCTGTGCCAATTTGCACGCCGCGCTCGCGCAATGCCTGTAGCAGTTCGCTGGCATGAAACAGGTGTACGGACTCAATCACCCACGGAATGGAGAGGCTTTGTATGGCCGTGGCCTCTTTCGAGCCAACAAAAACAAGATAATAATCGGGTGGCGGGTCAGTTTTGATATGCAATATTCCATCATGTCGCGTGCGCCACTGCACATCCACCGTGTGGCCCATCAACGGCCCTCGCATAAAACGCCCGTCGCGTTCTTTATGCTCCGGCGAT
>DATGJV010000420.1:0-2977 GCA_035295005.1 Ktedonobacteraceae bacterium
ACATTGCCAGGTATTTTATAGGCATAGCCTCGATTATAGTAACCTCTTGCAAAACTATGCTGATGTAAAATGACACGATCATAGTCCTTGAGTGCTAGACTATACGCTTGTACAGCTATGTATACGTTTGCCCGGTCCCAATAAATGCCAGCTTCCTCTGAACTGAGTTCGATAGCTTTATTCAAATCAGTGAGAGCATGTTCGTAGTCATGCAATTTTGCATAAGCCCTTCCTCTATTCCAGTAAGGGAAGCTAAAATTGGGGCGCAACCGAATGGCCTCAGTACAATTAGAAATTGCCTCCTGGTATTGTCCTAAATGCAAATAATCCAGACCTCGATTGACATAAGCTTCGACATACAAGGTATTTCGCCGTATAGCTTCATCATAGTCCGCAATCGATTGCTCATATTTACCGAGATCGCTATGGAGAATCGCCCGACAATAAAAAGGTGCGGACAGATGAGGAGCAAGTTTGATAGCCATCGTGTAATCAGCAAGAGCCGGCTTGTAGTTACCCAATGTTTTATACCCTATTCCCCTATCGTTGTAGATTTCCGCTCTTTCGGGTGCCAGTTCAATCGCTCTGGTATAATTCATCAGAGCCTCTTCATATTTTCTCAGAACAGCATATAGAGCGGCTCGTTGAATATATGCATCTGTATACGAGGGAGTGTATGTGAGTGCTTCGCCGAACTCCGCGATAGCTTTATTTAATGCTTTCATCCTTGCATAGAGCCAGCCGAGTATGTAATGGATTAGCACAGGGTCGGCATCTGGCTTGAGTCCTTCAATTGAGATAGACTCAATGTGTTGATCTCCCTGTTGAGGCAGAAAACTACGGAGTGAATGATGTTGCCCATTATGAACAATTTTGATTGAACCTTTCTCATTTGTAATCTCATCTAATAATTTACGTATAGCGGAATCGAACTGATAGATATCCTGCTCAGACATCTCTTTCTATCCTTTCAAAAGCAAGGCAATACCCAGGACTATCAAGGCAATTAGTATAGCTAGCGGCAGCAAACGCAGACGCTACAACCTTATCACCCAATCACACCCAACATACGCTCAATCACTGTCTCCCACGGTCGAACTTCCATCACAGGCAACCCATATTTTTGTGCCTCTTGCCGAATCCACTGCCCGTAGAGCCAGCTCATGCGTACCTGTGTTTGCTGTTCAGATGGTGAAAAGCTTTCAAAACCGCGACCACGCTGGCGCATATTCTCGAATAATACCTGTTCATCGTGTTCATAGAGGAAGACCGAACGTAGCTCATTTTTCACGGAAAGACCCGCGAAGAAAGGTAATTGTTCAAAATGGTCTTGCGAGGCAAAACTGGGCAGAATGCCATCACCCTCAATAATCACCGCGCCAACATCTTTTATCGCAATATGGTGGGCAACAATGATTTCAAGCGCGTGCGATACCACTTTCCCAACTTCAATTAGACCATTGCATAATACTTCGGGCGATTGTTGCCAGACTTCTCTATTTTCCCAGAACAGATGGAGGGCCGGATGCTGCTCCGGCGTCGTCGTATGTTGGAGTGCAAGGCGTACATCATCCACCGATAGGAGGAACACTCCCAACCGACGTGCCAGCACCTGAGAGATACTCGTCTTACCAACGACAGAACCCCCACCAATTAAGAGTACATGCCAGCCGGGCAGTTGACCGTTATTTTGCATGAAGAGTACTTACCAGTCAAACTTATCAATCAAGAATGTGCGGCTGTAGTGGAGCAAGATTGGGCTACCATGGGGACAAACCGCCGGAGCAGCCACACTGGCAAGGGCTGTTATCAACGATTGTTGCTCGTTGGGGCCGAGGACGTGACCGCGCCGCATGGCGGAACGACAGGCAAGGTTGATGAGCAAACGGTCCTCCCAATCGGGGCTATCTTCGGCTGCTATCTCCGCCAGTTCGTGCAGGTGATCGAGCAGTTGCTCTTGCCCCGCGCCGCCGGGAATGGAGCGAATCAGGAAACTCCGTCCGCCGAAACGCTCACATTCGATGCCAAGACTCCGTAACATAGGAAGGCGCTCTTCGAGCAGTTGCGCCTCGTGCCGTTTTAGCTCGACCATCACTGGCTCCAACAGAAGATTGGAATCGGCTATTTCTTCATCGTCCTTCTGCGTGCCAACGTAGGTACGACGCAGGTGTTCGTAAATGACCCGTTCGTGCGCACGGTGCTGGTCTATTAAATACAGGCTCCCATCGGGGGCTTCGGCGAGGATAACAGCTTGCTGCAATTGTGCAAGCGGGCGCAATATTGACAACACCTCGGCAGCGCCCGGTTGGGCCTCTTCGGCTTTATACCCTTCAGCCGACTCGGCAACATGCAAACCTCGGCGGCGCGGCCCAGGTAATCGGCGCTGAAATGCCACATCTGGGCCGGGAAACTGCGTTGATTCTGGTAGCGCGGGACTACGTTCCAGCACTGAGCGCACGGCTTGCGTCAGGATTGGTAGAGCCTCGGCCTCCCGCGCCAACCTTACCTCTGTCTTGGCCGGGTGAACGTTCACATCCACCTCTTCGGCTGGCACATCGAGATAGAATACCAGCAACGGATGCTTGCCCTTTGGCAATAGACCGCGATACCCCGCCTCCAATGCCTCCTGCAACGGGCGTGATTGTACCCAGCGCCGGTTCACAAAAAGCAGCGTATGCTGGCGGCTATTCTGCGCCAGTGCGCGATTTCCCACATATCCATGCAAGGCATAGTGTCCAGGACCATCAACCTGCACAGGTGAAAGCATCTCGTCCAGGGGAAGATGATAGAGTTCGGCCAGCGTGGTGGCAAGTTTGCCCGCACCGCCTGTTTGCAACACAACCGTATCCTCGATGGTCAAGTGGAAGCGCACCTCTGGATATCCCACAGCATAGCGTTGCACTAGTTGTAGGATATGCCCGGCCTCAGTACGCGCCCCACGCATAAATTTGAGACGCGCCGGAACATTATAGAACAG
>DATGJV010000421.1:0-3264 GCA_035295005.1 Ktedonobacteraceae bacterium
ATCCTTACTGGAGCAGTTATATTACCTGCTAATATAGAATTACATGTTACACATCGCTTAATCCTCCACGAAATGCAAGCCTTACACTTTTTAGAAGCCCACAAATTGCTTTCATTGTGCTGTGATCGCCTTGATGAGAGATTTCCTATTTCTCTACTTGAGGATCAAGCATTACTGTGTAATAAATGGAGCGATTATGTTTCTGAACAAGGTGATATTCAGGAGGCCAACGACCTGCAAGAGCGGGCCATAACCCTTTATCGGGAGTGCTGTACAAAATTAGCTACGAAAATTGCCGAAGCACCGCTTAGCAGTACGCGGCGCAAACACGCGCTGGGTCAATGCTTAAACGATCTGAGCTGCCGCCTCAATCGGGCAGGGCGCTATGAAGAAGCCCTTCAGGCGGTGGAAGAAGCCCTCATCTGGCGAGAACAAGGATATGTGGAATTTGGGGGTCTGGCGGCTTCCTATGGTGAAAAATCGCAGATTCTTATGGAACTCGGACGATTTCAAGAATCGCTATTCTTTGATGAGAAAGCGGTTGCTGAGGTGGAGCGGTGCGCTAAAACAGGTCATAGCTCTTCTCAAGAGGAAGTATGGACTTATCGCGTCAATCGCGGACGACTCTATCTTCGCATCGGGAAAATAGATGAAGCAGAACGCCTCTTGCGTGAAGCTATTCCGCACATATCCAAACGAAGGAGAATCTATCGTATGTATGCAGAGGATACCCTTAAAGAGATTGAGCAGTGGCGTCAAAAGACAACCACATCCCATTACCAGTTGGATTGGCGGTGGGTAGAACGGTATCGCCAGCTTGTTACCTACGATGCTTACGGGTGGTGGTGGGCGCAGGCGGGTCCTTTCACTGAAGAAGAGCAACACCAGTGGGAGCAGTTCTACACACCCAATCCTGACGAAACCATCAGAGCGCAATTGGGGGAACTCATCTCACGATCCTGTCGGCGTGAACTGCGCGTTGCCGTTGCCGAGCAGCGTCAACCACGGCTGCACTATCCTGCTCTTGATGGTAATGAGATCCGTCGTCGTATCGTTGACATGCAGCACTTAGCCATTGAAATCAGTCAAGAGGAGCCGAATGCCATTGTGCGCCGACTCTATCAGGGAGCCCTGGAAGAAGAAATGAACTTCCTCGGCATGATCGTCGCAACACAGGAAGGCAACACTGAACGATATAAGAACCTCCATCAGCGTTTTGGTTTTGCAGTGACTGATGCGGAAATGAACGAGGTTCTCTCACGATTGAAGCCGGTTCTCCAACAAGGATTGCGCCATCCAGAAGCGAATGAGGTTAGCCAACGATTACTGCAATGGCTCCAGGAACACTGCCAGGTGTCGTTTGACCTCTTCTCTGAAGAAGAGGCCATGCAGGAAGTAGTGCAGAACGGTCCAACTGCGGCTTCGCCACCACTACGAATGATCACGGCTCAGGCAGCGAAACGCTTCTTTGAAGCGGTATTACGCGAGAGCGGATATGAAGATTGGCACGTCGTGATTGACCCAACAACAACGGTTGGGCGTGTTGAAAGTGCTGCACGCCTCTTGTTCCTTCCGAGTGGAACATGTTCTAGCGATTATCTCATCATTCATCTCTTTGCTCATGAGTTTGTGGGACACATTACCCGCTCTGTGGCTGGAGAACGCTCATTGCTTGGTCTGTTAGGCATCGGCACAAAGGGGCATATGGCAGTTGAGGAAGGCTTTGCTGTGTATCATCAACGTCAGGTTGCAGCCTTACGTGGAAAAGCTCTGGAGAATGATGTACCCTGGTTCGGAACATTGGCGACGGGATTAGCAAGCGGTGTTGTCACCCCTCCGCAGACGTTTGTAGCGTTGTTTACCTTCTTTGAACTCTTTCATCTCCTGCTCATTTTGCTGAAGGAACCAGAGCTGGAGAGGCAAACAGCACAAAATAGAGCCAGGAATAGAGCATTCACACGTTGCTTACGCACCTATCGGGGTGTTCCTGACCTGGAACAAGCAGGAGTCTGGTACGGCGTGGACGTTTCGTATTTGCGGGGGTTGCGTCTGATCGAACGGGCTATCGCCGAAGATGCCACAGTGCTTGATCGTCTCGCAGTCGGCAAAATCGCCCTCGAAGATCTGCCTGACATGCAAGAACTGGGCATTATTGCAGCCGCCCAACCGCTAAAGAAACTGGCTTACGACCCTGCTTTAGAGTCCTATATCGTGTCATTTGAAGAGCCTGCTGAGGCGTAACAAACGTACAGAAAGGAGGTTCGACAAGCATACTGCTTGTTCTTCTCGTGCTGTTGTTGTAGTGATCAAATCTGTAGGTCGTTACCATTCATACTGATTGATAAACAGAGAAAAGGAGAAAACACAGATGATAACATGGCTGTACCCCATCCACGCAGCCGATGGTCCTATGCCAGATATCGGTGACGATGATGACAAAGGTAGCGGAGGCGATGAGAAAGATAGTAAGAGGCGTGTTCTTGTAGAACAAAGCATCTAAGGTGTCCTCAGGTGCTTCCACGTGATTATCAGGCGATGTCCTTGCTTTCCACACAGGATTGGCAGCGGAAAGCAAGGGCGATGCCTTGTGTTTCTGCTTGATACTGAAACGGCGAAGATGGATAATCAGTAAATCTACGCATGCATAGGATACAAAACGGCACAGCCATTTCACGCCGTGAAATGGCTGTGCCGTTTTGTATCCTATGCATGCGTCGCTTCTTGCCCTGGTCGCCAGCGCAAATTTGGCTTGCGTGCCGCCAGCGCCTGGTCTAATCGGCCCACCGGCGTCGTGTGGGGAGCGGTTTTGACGATTTCGGGATTGGTACGGGCCTCCTCCGCTATCTGCTTCATCACACTGACGAAGTAGTCCAGCGTCTCGCGAGTTTCCGTCTCGGTCGGCTCGATCATCAGCGCTTCGTGGACGATCAGTGGGAAGT
The DNA here is from genome assembly GCA_035295005.1 of Ktedonobacteraceae bacterium. Taxonomy (GTDB): domain Bacteria; phylum Chloroflexota; class Ktedonobacteria; order Ktedonobacterales; family Ktedonobacteraceae; genus DATGJV01. The sequence goes on from DATGJV010000421.1 coordinate 2,940, forward strand.
AGACTGTGGGGGCGTACATACCGAAGTCGAGCAAGCGTTTGGCAATGTCCAGCGCGGTCACGCCGTACTCCTCCTTCTGCCGTTCAGCCGTGGCGACGAACTCGTGCTGGCAAATCTGCGGATAGGCACTTTCGTACTCGGAGGCCAGTTCCTGCTTGACATAGTTCGCGTTGAGAATGGCGCTCTGTGAGACATGCAACAAGCCATCAGGGCCGTAGGTGCGAATGTAGGTGTAGGCACGCACCAGCACGCCAAAATTGCCCTTGTTGGCACGCATTTTGCCAATGGACTGCGAACCAACCTCCTGCCAGGAGTAGTAGCCTTG
>DATGJV010000422.1:0-4013 GCA_035295005.1 Ktedonobacteraceae bacterium
TATAACCGCAATCACAATGAGCATGCTATATTGCTCCACTTTTTCCCGTAGTTTTAGCACAATGATTACCTCTTTTGGAGCCAGTTCACTCAACCTGTACAGTCTTGCCCCAGGTTCGTCTGTGGTGAGCAAGGCAGAGGCCAGGCATATCTACGATTCAGTATAGAAGAAGAAATCACCACTGAATTACCGGCAGTGAATGAGCGGAAGGCAAACAGAGTGCCACCCATCCGGCAATGCTGGATGGGTGGCACTCTGTTTGCCTTCCGCTCATTAAAACCTTACTGCCCCGTAAAGATCGAGACAGGATTATTCGTTGGGATAGCGTTCGCCGGAGCCGTGATATTAACGGTCTCGTTGAACTTGCTCAAGTCAACGATGGAATCTATCGTCGTGGAGACGTTGGATGGCACTGAACCAGTGGTGGCCGTTGGCGTACCACCATTCGTCACTGCACCGAGATTCTCGTTGATGTTCAGCTTGAGTTCCGTGCGATGTACGTAGAACTGGGTCTCATCAATCCATATATCGAGCGTCGAGTTGAAGCCCTTCGTACTATTGATGATGGTGTTGACAGCCTGCTGTCCAATCACACCAGCCAGTTGCCCGTTTTGCGTCAGTAGTTGTTGCAAACCCTGCTTGTCGAGCGCGATGGTGATGTGACGCAAACTCTGACCATTCAGATCCTGATCGCCGTGGTCGGTAATTTGCGCGTGCTGCGCGAGGGCGAGGATATCGTTCATATTGGATATATCAATGCCGGAGAACGGGTTGCCCGTTATCCCTTGCAATGAACTCTTATCCAGCACATACCATTGTCCCTTCGCGTTCTGGATGTACACCTTATTGCCCAGCACGATTTCCGCGAGATGGGTGCCTTGCGCCGTCGTAATCTGCAATGACTCATTCGGTAGGGCCTCATCGCCGTTGCCCTTCACGCTAAAGTTCACGCTGGACGGTGATGAAGAACTCGTCGGGGTCGCACTCGTCTGCGCATTACCGGTGAGGCTGAAGCTAATATGCGACGATTTTAACTGCTGCATCGCCTTCGCGCTATTTTGCAATACCTGCAACGCGGTCAGATTGCTGCTCCCTCCCGTACTGCCGGTAGAAGTACACGCACTGATGAGCAGTACCAGCATAACGAGTGGTATACACATTAAAAAAAACTTCTTCTGTATCTTCATGATATGCTCCTGAACATTTTTATACCGTCTTACTAAGTCAAATTCTTACGTTGCCTGAAAAGCATTGTCTCACGGCTCTTCATATATCTATTAACACGGTTATAACCAGAAGAGAGTTTCTGTATCAGACAGGAAGGAACCAGAGCGTAATACATAAAGGTACCAGGACACCCGCAAGGACACCAGGACACCCAGGGCATAACCAGGGTACCCGCAAGGGGATACCCCTACTATACACGACTGGGTTCGTGTATAGTAGGGGTATCCCCTTGCGGGTACCCTGGCCCACCGTTTGCGGGTACCCTGGTACCCTTGCGGGTCTTTAACTACTCAAACACCGATAGAATGCTGTTCGTGGGTGTGGCGTTAGCCGGTGCCTTAATGGTGATGGGAGCGTTGAACTTACTGTAGTTGATGGTAATATCTATCGCTGTTGATACGTTGGATGGTGTAGAAGACGAACTTGTTGTGGGAGTAACGAGCGCAGCCGTATTGATGTTCATGGTGAATTTTATCTCCATCTGATGAACATAGGAGGTGCTTTCGTCAATCCAGAGTTCCAGCGAAGCGTTCTGAAGCTTGATGTTGTTGAGCAACTTATCCATGTTTTGCTGCTGCTGTGCGCTTAATTTATTTAGTGCGCCGGTCGCATTCAACAGGTCCGATAGCGTGTTTTTGCCAAGCGTAACGGAAATGTGGCGCAGACTCTCGCCGTTTAATGTCTGGGTGCCGTGGTCAACAAAAGTTGCTTTCTGGGCAAGTGTGAGCAGATTATTGTACCCGGAGATGTCAGTACCGGCAAAAGGATTGGCACCGCCAGAATGAAACTGGCTGTCGCTGAGTACGAACCATTGCCCTTTGCTATTCTGGATATACACTTTACCGCCGGTGACGGTTTCAGCAAATTTGATGTTCGAGTTAGTGCTGCCAGTATTTGTCGTGGTGGTGAGCTGGAGGGAAACCTGATTCGGCATCACCTCGTCTCCATTAGCCTTGACGTTGACGGTGAAGTGGTTCGGCGTGGTTGACGAGGATGTGCTGCTACTCATATTGAGCGTTTCGCCCAGGTTCATATCAAAGTGAACCGTCTTGAGTGCCTTCATCGCATTCGCGCTTTTTTGCAATACCTGTATTGCTGTCTGCGAACTGCCCGGCGCTCCCGTAATCGAGCCGCACGCGCTTACAAAAAGTAAAACAATGCCAAGTGATAACAATAAGTAGCGCATTTTTAGTAATTTCATGCGTAAGCTCCTTTTCACATGTGCCATATATCATTTTTGAGGATACAATATCCCATACATGTAATACGTAATCAGAGGCCAAAAGTTAAGCATGGTTTATGGCAATTCATGAAGAAATAACAATCAGGAACATATGGAAAACGCCGCCAACGTATTGGCGGCGTTTTCCATATGTTCCTGATTGTTATTTCTTCATTCCTACATACCGCTTTGTCACACCGGCCCCAATGACTACCAGTACCAGCAAACCAAACAACCAGACATCTACTGGCGCTCTGGATGCTTGAGCCGCCGCTGGATTGGGATCGCTCCCGGTGCCAGGCAAACCGGGTACTCCAGGCACCTGTGCCGCTACAAATTGCAATTTGGGCGTACTATTCAACAGACCGATGGCAAAGACGCTGGTGACTGTCCACGGCTTCAAAGTGGTCTGTACTTGAAATGGTGTGCTGGCCTGTGTCGGCGTAATATTGAGCGTATAGTTGCCGGGTGTAACAGTGATATAGTTGCTGGCCTGTGGATAGGATAGATCGTTGACATTCTTCCCATTACTGGCTGCTACGTTGACTGTTCCTGTGCCGGGTGAGAGATGGTAGATGCGAACCTCCGCGATGTTGCCGGCAACCATGTTATTATCTGTAAAGACCTGCAATGAGAAGCCTGACGCCATCGTGCCAAGCGCGGCCACCGTATACGCCTGTCCTGCTTGCACTGCTATCGTCTGCGAAATCACCGAGGCTCCAATTCCCTTGCCTATGAGCGCAATCTGCACTTTGTGTTGCCCGGCGGGGAGCGACACATAGCCTGTCACCGTCGCGTACTGAAAACTGCTTAACAATTTGGTGCCATCTACAAAGACATCCACTGTACCAACATCCGGCGAAGCATGCACTACGCGAATAAATGCCGTGTTATCTGTACTCCCTTTACTCAACATGCTATGCGCAGAGGCAGGTAACGCTTGCATGCTGGCAAATATTATCGCCACAAATAGAGTACAAGCCAGCGTTGCATAGCGCACCAGCGACCTGAAAGAACGTTTATATTGCATGTAGGCCCTCCCTGTGTAAGTTTCCTTCTTTTTGCTATATACGTCATTTTTCGCCTCTTAGATGTATCCAACATAAACAGTACAATAAATGAAAAATAATGAAGCAAACAAACTGAACTATGCATGCAATCAGTAATCCACAAAAAAGAGATGTGCGTAGTACTCTCACAGAAGCGGCAATCGCTCAAATACATTGTTTAGGAAAGGATCAACTTTATCCATGAAAAGAGACGAGAACATTTCAAAATAGGAAGCGTATGCCAAATTGATGGCGTCGTTTAATACTCCCCGTTCACGCAGAGCATTGCTCAAAAGTGCAGCAGCCGCGACAGGTATAGCAGCCGCCGGTGCAGGTGTGTTATCCGCGCTCCCCGCTTCGGCAATGGTACGCGGCAATGGCTGGATGGGTGCGCAAAATGCGCAGACGGCCAATATGGGACTGCTCTCCTCATCGCAAGCAACCACGGACTCCATTGTCACCATCCTGACGGTTGCGCGTACCGCGGAGCAGTTGGCGGTGACATTCTATACCAA
>DATGJV010000423.1:0-2537 GCA_035295005.1 Ktedonobacteraceae bacterium
GGCGATTTGCAGGTAGAATGGGTCAACGCCAAGCAGGTTGCCACCGTTATTCAGCATTGCCATAATCAAGGCACCGATAACGGCACCCAGGACACGACCCTTCGCACCTGAGAGGCTGGCACCACCAATGACCGCACCTGCGATGGCCTGTAACTCGTAGCCAGTGCCGGCAGTTGGGATACCCGCACCCAAACGTGAGGTAGTTAAGATGCCAGCAAAACCCGCGAGCAGACCGCTTATACAGTACACCGCAATGAGAACATAGTTCGTCGCTACACCTGAAAGACGGGCCGATTCCGCGTTTGAACCTACCGCGTAGACATACCGCCCGAAGACTGTTCGTCCAAGTACAAAAGCAGCGAGGACTGCCACTACAATAAGCACCCAGAACAGGTTCGGCAATCCGAGGATAGAGCCATTGGCAATATTGTTGAAGCTATCGGGCAACGGCGCGATGGTGCTGGCCCCCGTCAACAGCAGAACCAGCCCACGAGCAGCGCCCAGCATACCCAGCGTGGCAATAAACGGTGGCAGCTTGAGACGCGCCACAAGCAGACCGTTGATTAGACCTATGCCAAGTCCAATGAGCAATCCAATCAGGATAGCCAGAGGAACAGACATGCCGTCCGCCAGCAGCAGTGCCGTCACACCACCACTCACACCCAGAATGGAGCCAACGGAAAGATCAATGCCGCCGGTCAAAATCACGAAAAGCTGGCCTACCGAAAGGATCGCGAATACTGCCACCTGCCGCACGAGATTCGCCAGGTTTGTGGGCGTCAGAAAATCGTTGGTCAACAGGATCAGCGCAGCGATGAAGATGAGCAGGACAAGAATGCCGCCGCTTTCACGGCCCAGGCTGATGGGCGCTCGCTTCTGTTCTTCTATAGCCACTGTTGCCGCCGGTTGTTCTGATTGAGATGGTTGTGGAGTACTGGAAGTGGTTGTCATGAAAAGTCTCCTCTCTATTCCGCACCGGAAGCGATGGGAGCGCTGCTTGCCAGGTGCAGCACAGCTTCCTCGGTTGCTTCCTCAATTGATAGTTCGCCAGTAACGCCGAAATCATGCAGGACGATGACGCGATCACAAATGCCGAGCAATTCCGGCAGGTACGACGAGACCACGACAATGCCCATGCCATGAGCGGCGAGATCGCCAATAATCGTGTAGATATCCGCTTTGGCCCCTACATCAACGCCCTTCGTCGGCTCGTCCAGCAACAATACTTTTACTTTTGTCGCCAGCCAACGGCTCAATAACACTTTCTGTTGATTGCCGCCGGAGAGCGATGAGACGGGCTGCTCATTCGAGTGATACTTTAAGCGTAAACGAGGCACCAGTTGATTGACCAGCCCATCCTCCTTCTTATGGAATATGACTCCGAAACGAGTGACCTCGGATAAATCCGCGATGGTCACGTTCTCGCGAATCGAGAGGTCTGCCAGCAGACCTAACTCTTTACGGTCTTCAGAAAGCAGTCCAAGTCCAGCCTTCACCGCTTGCGCTGGAGAGCCTGGGCGCAAGGGAACGCCGTCAACGGATATCTTGCCAGCATCAATCGGGTCGGCTCCGAAAATGGCGCGTACCGTCTCCGTGCGGCCTGCTCCCACCAATCCGCCAAGCCCAAGAATTTCACCGGCGCGTACCTCAAAACTGATGGGATAGGGGCTGCCTTGCAAGCGTAGTCCCTGAACCGAGAGTAAGGTTTTGCCGAATTGTTTCTCTTCTCTCTGCGGGTAGAGCGCCTCAATCTGCCGCCCTACCATCGAGCGGATGAGCGTATCATGCGTGAATTCACTGGTAGGCGCGGTCGTGATAAATTGACCATCACGCAAGACGGTGATGCGGTCACCGATTTCGAAGATTTCTTCGAGACGATGCGTCACATAGAGAACAGCAACTCCTTCCTCTTTCTTGAGCCGGTCAATAAGCTGTAACAGATGGTGCGCATCCTCGTCAGAGAGAGATGTCGTCGGCTCGTCAAAAATCACGATGCGTGCATTCGCTCCCAGCACCTTGGCGATTTCTACCATTTGGCGGGTGGCAACAGGCAATTCTGAGATGAGAGCGCCTGGATCAACTTTATTCAGTCCAACACGTTCAAGCATTTTGATCGCTTGCGCCCGCAAAGAGCGTTTGTTGACGACTCCTCTGATGGCGGGTAAACGGCCCATGAGGAGATTTTCTTCAACGGAGACATCTGGTAATACGCTCAACTCCTGGTAGACAACTCCTACGCCCAACGCTCGTGCCTGGGAAGGAGTGGGATAGCCAACATCCTGCCCATCAATGCGATACTCACCGCCATCGCGAGCGACGGCACCAGTCAGGATTTTGATCAGCGTTGACTTGCCCGCGCCGTTTTCTCCCGCGAGGCAGAGGACTTCACCACGGTACATGTCGAGCGAAACATCTTTGAGTACTTGTACCGGCCCATAGGACTTGGTAATATGACCCAGTTGAACAAGCGGTGCTGATGATGTCGAAGTGTTCATCTTATTTTCCTGTCGTTGTCGGCGGATTCAACAGCTTCTGAA
>DATGJV010000424.1:0-14227 GCA_035295005.1 Ktedonobacteraceae bacterium
GCTCCCGGTGCAGTTCTTCATTCAAATCAATGTAGAATTGCGCGTAGTGTGCGGTACTGACCATCACGCCAAATACCAGTAGACCTTGCATCTGAAGCATCATCTCGATCTCTAAATCCTGCTGCTCCACCAATCTTGCCCACATCTGCAGTGCGAAATCCTGCTCACCATACTCCTTGAGCCACAAATTGCGCCGCTCCACTCGCGTCAACGGACGAAACGGAGTTGTCTCCTGTATCTCTCCCTCGCCGCTTTCGTCCATCGCTCGCGGACTATCATTGCTCTGAGATGTACCGGTACTGTTGCTACTCACCTCCACCTGTTCTTCGTGTTTCGTATCTTGCCCCGATCCTTGTGTCATACGATAAGTAACCTCCCTGTGTGAAACCTACTCTACCTGAATTTCTTTCTATTTCTTGCCCATTGTACACCAAATTGGTTATAGAGAAAATGGGATGCCTGATGTCTTGATAGAAGATTAGGCACATTTCATCCCATGACATGAAGTCTCGCAAAACCGCTTGAAATTTAGCCCACTTTACGTGTATAATACACTGTAATACTATACATCAGAAAAAAGCAACGATGGGGAGAGTACGCGGATGAGGAACGCTTAGAGAGAAAGGGTCGGCGGCTGTAAACCCTTTTGCGCAACTTGCGGCGGAAGTTCACCCCAGAGCTGGCTATTGAATCTGGGTTCTTGCATAGCGAGAACCACCGGTAGATAGCCCCGGCCTGTCACCGTTACTGGACAAACCGAGAGGAATTCAATCATTTCCTTGCTCTTTATATAAGCTATTGAGTGAATTCAATACGGGTGGTACCGCGGAGATTGCCGGCAACTTCGTCCCTGTAGACGTGAAGTTTGTCGGTTTTTACATTTTTGGGAGGATATACAGCATGGCAGAGTCTATGGGAACCACGGGAACAACAAAAACTGCGCCAGGACAACTGGACTCGCTCCTGAGTCAACTCGATGCGCTACAAGCTCGCGCCATCGAGCAATTGGAGCCAATCCAGACTTCGGCGGCACTCGATGAATGGGATACCGCCTACCTGGGCAGAAAACGCGGCGAATTGACGAACCTCGCCTCGGTAATGGCGAAACTCTCGAAAGAGGAACGCCCCATCGTGGGCCAAAAGATCAACGCCGTCAAGGCCGAATTGACACGACAGTTAGAAGAGAAACGCGAATCCTTGCGCCAGCGCGAGTTGCTCAATGCACTGGAGAGCGAACGTATTGATGTGACGCTGCCCGGTCGCGAATTGCCGGTAGGCCATATGCACCCCATTTCGCGTACCATCTGGGAAGTGACACAAATTTTCGCCAGAATGGGCTTCCACATCATTGATGGGCCGGAGGTCGAGACCGACTACTATAACTTCCAGGCCCTCAATATTCCGGCGGACCATCCCGCTCGTGACATGCAGGATACCTTCTGGGTCGTCCCCGGCCAGATTTTGCTGCGCACCCAGACCTCGCCGATGCAGATTCGTGCGATGCAAGAGATGCGCCCGCCGGTGCGCGTCGTCGCACCTGGTAAAGTCTACCGCAACGAGGCCATAGATGCCTCGCACGAAGCCATGTTCCATCAGATTGAAGGATTGCTGATTGATGAATATTGCACAATGGGCGACCTCAAAGGCTGCCTGGAACGGGTCGCACGCGAATTGTTCGGCGAAACCCGCCGCGTGCGCTTCCGTGGCAGCTACTTCCCATTCACCGAGCCAAGCGCGGAGATGGATATAGACTGTCCCATCTGTGAAGGCGTGGGCTGCCGCCTCTGCAAGTTCACTGGTTGGCTGGAGATGCTCGGTTGCGGCATGGTACATCCAAAGGTCTTGCGCGAAGTCGGCTACGATCCCGCCAGATATCGCGGCTTCGCCTTCGGTATGGGGCCAGAACGTATCGCCATCCTCAAATATTCCATCGGCGAAATACGTCTCTTCTCCGGCAACGACCTGCGCTTCCTGCGCCAGTTCTAACAACGTTGATATAAAGACTGTTCGGTGCTGCGCACCTCACAGCATTTTTAGATTGCATGCAACGTTGATATAAAGATTGTTCGGTGCTGCGCACCTCACAGCATTTTAGATTGCATGAGCATTGCGCAACGCGCAATGCTCATGCAATCTAAAATGCTGTGAGGTGCGCAGCACCGAAGAGTCAAGCAGATAATGTAAAAATGAAGAGCCATGAAATAGAAAACAAAAGAAGAGGGGACATTTCCTATGCGAGTACCACTCAGTTGGTTACGAGATTATGTTGACATAACACATTCGCCAGAAGAACTGGCACACATACTCACAATGGCGGGACTCGAAGTCGAAGCCATTGAGTATATCGGTGCCGCCTGGGGCGATAAGATTATCACCGCGCAAATTATTCACCTGGAAAAGGTACCCGGCTCTGACCATTTGAGCTATACACGGGTCATCACCGGCAACGAAGAATTTGGCGTCGTGTGCGGTGCATCCAATATTCAAAAGGGTGATAAGGTGCCGCTCGCATTAGTAGGCGCGAAAGTTGGCGATATCACCATTGGCGCGGCAAAGAAGATGGGCTATGTCTCAGAAGGCATGCTCTGCTCGCCGCGTGAACTTGGCCTCGGCAGCGACCACTCCGGCATCTATATTCTTGACCCTGATACGCCGCTGGGCCTGAAACTGGTGGACGTGTTGGGCGATGTCGTGCTGGATTTCTCCATCAAGGCGCATCGCGGCGACCTCACCTCAATCATCGGCATTGCCCGTGAAGTTGCCGCCCTGACCGGCAAGCCATTGCGCATCCCACAGCCTGTTTTAGACGAACACGGGAAGCCTGTGGCAGAACTGGTGCAGGTAACGGTTGAAGATACAAAGCTTTGTCCGCGCTACACGGCACGCATGATCAGCGACGTGAAAATCGGTCCGTCGCCCGGCTGGATGGGGCGGCGTTTGCTGGCTGCCGGAATGCGCCCGATTAACAATGTCGTGGATGTTACCAACTACGTCATGCTGGAGTTTGGGCAGCCACTGCACGGCTTCGATTATGATCTCGTGCGCCAGCAGCATATCATTGTGCGCCGCGCACACGAGGGCGAAGAGATGAAGACGCTGGATGACGTCACCCGCAAATTGACGCCCGACATGTTGCTCATCGCCGACCCCGAAGGGCCAACCGGCATCGCCGGTGTCATGGGTGGTGCCATCAGCGAAGTCAGCGAGCAGACAATGCGGGTGCTGTTGGAGGCCGCGAATTTCGACGCTGCCAACGTTCGTCGCACCTCCGTCACGCTTGGTCTGCGCACCGATGCCTCCGGCCGCTTCGAGAAGAAGCTCGACCCGACGTTGGCCGTGATCGGCTCGAATCGTGCTATGCAGTTAATGGCGGAACTGGCTGGTGGCACAGTTCATCCTGGTATCATTGACTGCTATCCGCATCCAGTAGAGCCGCGTACCATCGTATTCTCTCCCGCCGAAGTGGAATGGCTAACTGCCGTGCAGGTGACACAACAGGAAGTGGTAGATGCACTGAGTGCGCTCGGTTTCGGCGTCGTACCCGAAGAATTGAGCAATAACGTTCTCGTGACCGTACCAACGTATCGCGCCGATATCGTCGAGGGAGCCGACCTTGTGGAGGAAGTCTTGCGCATGATCGGCTATGACAAGATTCCCAGCACGATTCCTGCTGGCCCATTGCCGGAACCACAGGGCGAATCCTGGTTCGACCGTGAGTATCAGATACGCGATATCCTGATTGGTACCGGGTTGAGCGAAATTATCACCTACTCCATGACCAACCGGACGCGCCTGGTGAATATCCTTGCCCAGGTCAATGCCACCTCCGCACGCGCATTGCTCAACGACAACCGCTCCGCATCGGCGCAAATTCCTGTACCCGCTGCACAAAACGGTACAACGTCTACCGCCGTTGCGCCTTTTGACGTGCGCAGTCTCCCGGCTGTTACTCTGGTCAACCCGTTGAGTAGCGACCTCGACACCATGCGTTTAACTCTGATGAGTGGCTTATTGGAAACCGTGCAGGAGAATAGCAAGCGCGTCCGTGCAGGGCTGCGTTTCTTCGAGGTTGGGCGGCGTTATCTGCCGTCGGAAGACGCAACGGAGCAGCCACAGGAGCGCCGCAGCGTCGGCATCGCCCTCTGTGGCCCTGCCGAAGTCTCCTGGCTATCGGACATGGCCCGTCCCGCCGATTTCTACGATCTGAAAGGCATCGTGGAGACCTTGCTTGACCGTTTGCACGTATCGCGCTACCGTTTCACGCAGACGCAGCACCCAACCTTCCATCCCGGCCGCTGTGCGCTCCTGGAACTGCCGCATCAGACGAACGAAGGCGAGGAGGTCTTTAGCCCCATCGGCGTGCTGGGTGAGGTTCATCCAGTTGTCCAGCAGCGTTATGACCTGCCGTATCGTACCTACCTGTGTGAGCTTGACCTCGCGCTGCTCTACGATGCTGTACCCGGTCGCCTGAGCTACACGCCCATCTCGCGTCACCAGGAACTGTCGCGTGACCTGGCGCTGGTAGTGAATCAGGATGTAGCGGCAGAGGCGATTCACGCCGCGATTTTGCGTGGTGGTGGCGAGCTATTACTCTCGGCCACGCTCTTCGATGTCTACACCGGCGACCCCATTCCGGCGGGCAAGAAGAACCTCACCTATTCGCTCATCTACCAGGCGCAAGACCGCACCCTTACCGATGCCGAAGCCAATACGCTGCAAGAACGCATCATCCGTGTTCTACACGACGAATATGACGCAGTGTTGCGCTAATTTTTTAACGTGAGAAGACTGGGCCGGACGCTCACAAGAGGTGTCCTGCCCGGTCTTCTCTTATAACCGCCCGCTTGATGTGACAAATCGTACTACCTCTACGTTTAATAGCATAGACATACTGTAACCTTAATGGATATCAGCTATTTTTATGTTGGGGTAATGGGTCAGGTGTATAAGAGAGTGGACTCATGAATCAGTGTTTGCGTTGTAGGAAGCCGTGTGAAGCGTCATCTGTATTTTGTGATACATGCCGGGCGCTCTTGCGTACCCAATTATGGCAGGAAGCAGATACCCGTTCGGCGGCGGCGTTTTCGACGTTGCCTGTTGTTGCCATGTCTCCTGAGAGTGAAGACGAACAGGTATGGGTCAATAGTAATGTCGATCCGCTTGAGCGCATTACCAGTCCGCATCCAATTGTCAAACCGGAGATGGCTCCGACACCACAAACACCCCAACCAGCAGTTCCCTATGCCCCATATGAGAACATAGTAGAGCAGGCCGTCTCCCGCCTGAACGAAGCAGCCCAAAGCATTGAGCGGGTGGAGCAAGGACAACATGCCTCCCGTCGTGGCTTCCGCACGCCTCGCGCCTCGCGCCTCGCACCTTTGCCCGATATCTCCTCGGAGATTCGCCGCGAAAGTACGCCCATGCCGCAGGTCTTGCAGTCCCAGCAAAGCGAATCTGTAGAGGACCTGGGGCAGCGCATGCCCGACCTCTGGCCCTGGCTCCAGGATACTGACCAGGAAGAGAACGAGAACGACAACTGGGCCAACCATACTGACCCTCTGCTGGCGCGTCAATTTCCCAATAGCGCCGAAATCGCACGCATCGAAGAAGAAGATATGCAGCGTGCGATTGCCGAAGGCGTCGTCACCATGCCCCTGCTGCCAGGCCGTAAAAAGAAGAAGACACGCCATATACGCATGGCATTCGCTATTCTCGCCACGATGGCGCTGGTAGCTTTAATTGCCGATAGCGCACTGATTACCTTCGTGCTACTCCATTCTCATCGCAACACGCCTGTTGTCAATGGCGTGCCAACTTTGACGCTTTCCAGTAATGAGGCGAGCATTGGTCAAACAGTAATATTGCACATTCATCATTTTTCGCTCAATACACACGTATTTATCACTCATGATATCGAGGTGCCGGTGCAGCTCACTTCAGGGACCGCGCTTGTCAAAGTAGGCGCAACCGGTTCAACCGACGTGTCAATGGTCGTTGATAACTCATGGGGTCCTGGTTTTCACACTATTGACGCGGAGGACTCCATCACACGCTATACCGCGAGTGCAACCTTGCAGATTATCCACGCGGGTCCCACTCCTCCCTCGCACCTGATTCTGGATAAGTCAACAATTGATCTGGGTGCGGATATAGAGGGCGCGAATACCATTCGCAAGCTGGCTTTGAGTAATTCCGGCGGCGGCTCCATTTCGTGGTCTGCCAGTACCAACCAACCCTGGTTGTTGCTTTCTCCGACATCGGGAGTCTTTAGCGTCAACCAGACTATTCAGGTTGCCGGAGAGCGGGCCAACCTCAAACCGGGCGATTATCAAGGCGTCATCACCATCTCCTCGAATGTAGGGACGGCTGAGCAAATTCAGGTTACTATGAAAGTATGGCCTTTCCCAGCCAATATGCCTGTACTACAGGTAACACCGGCACTGCTTTCATTTACCGCGCTGGATGGCGGCGCGAATCCTGCTACCCAGCTATTGACGATCAGCAACCCTGGTTCACAACCGCTGCACTGGTCTCTAACGGGCAACACGTCTTTTATGTTAGCAAGTCAGTTGCTGCTTATGCAATCGCTGAATGCCAGTACGGATTGGCTAAGTACCGATCAAACATCGGGCGTTGTCGTTCCACGTGGCACAGTCTCTATACGAGTCTATGTCCAGAGCCACAACCTCTTGCCAGGTGTCTATACCGACACGCTCACCTTCAATGGCGTCGGAGCCGCGGACAGCACGCAAAGCGTGAGCGCATCACTGACAGTGCAACCAAATTGTGGTCTGCTACTCAGCACCGGTTATATGTCTTTCATCGGGGTTTCCGGTCAAGGCAATCCCAGCAACGGCTCGTTGAGCCTGAGTGAGACCCCAAGTTGTTCTGGAACCGTCAATTGGAGCGCGGTTCCCGACCCACAGGCGAACTGGTTGGCAATTACGCCGGCCAGCGGTCAACTCAAGGGCAATGCCAGTACTGTGACAGCGGTTAGCGTGAATATGACGAACCTTAAACCCGGCACGTACACCGGCAGTATTGCCTTTAGTAGTAAACAGAGTACGCAAACGTTAATGGTGCAGTTGACGGTGCAGCCACCGCCATCGCCAACCACACCTATCATGTCGGCTGCCCCGCTCAATCTCAGTTTTAGCACAACGCAGGGCATGCCCAATCCGCCCGGTCAGGTAGTGACGATTAGCAATCCTGGCGGTGGTGCGCTCTACTGGAGCCCGCAAGTTCAAATCCTTGCCTCAACATGGCTCTGGGCAACTCCCAAAGGTGGCATCATTGCACCCAATCAGACAGCATCGTTGACCATCGGTGTGGATACTACGAATCTGACGCCCAATACCTATGTCGGACAGATAATCCTTAACGGCACTGATAGTCTCGGTAAAGTAGCCTCCGGTAGTCCTCAGACAATAATGGTGACCCTCGTGGTTTTGCCGTCCTGTACGCTGGCTCAGCCTTCATCCAGCTCCCTTGCCTTTATGGCAGTCGCCGGGGGCGGCAATCCTTCACCACAAACCGAGACTATCACCGTTTCCGGCAACTGTGCCTGGCCTGTCACATGGCAGACAAGTAAAACCCCAAACTGGCTAACGTTGTCGCCCGCTTCCGGCACGTTGTCCGCAAGTGGACAATCTGCTACCCTGACTGTTTCCGTCAATATCGCGGGATTACCACCTGCTACCTATGGCACAAAGATCGCTATATCTGCGATTGATAGCAGTAATGCACCAGCACAGGGAAGCCCGCAATACATTGACGTTTCTTTAAAGGTACAGCCACCATGTAGCTTGCAGCTTTCAAATACGAACTTTGCTTTCTCTGCCGGACAGGGGCAGCCTATGCCATCTCCGCAAACGCTCGCTTTTAGCGAAAGTGGCGGCTGCACTTTCCCGGTAAACTGGACAGCTACCGGTGACCCCAATAGCAGCTCGTGGCTCGGTGTATCGCCTACCTCTGGCACCGATAATGGCTCTGGAGCTTCCGTCACCATCAGTATCACGTCCACGAATTTGAATCCTGGCACCTACACTGGCACAATTACAATCACTGCTGCTGGCAGCCCAAAAACAGTCACCGTGACATTAACAATCACCGGATTTTCGATTAGCGGCACAGTCATGGCCTGTGCCGGCAATCCGTGTATCAACCCGACTCCTCTAGCGGGTGCAACACTGACATTGACCGCCAACGGTACCCGGTTTGGGATTACAGTTTCGGACGGTTCCGGGAACTATACCTTTAACAACATCCCTTCCGGCTCTTACACGATCACCGCGTCCGGTAGCAACGGCTCAACAAACTTCACCGGAAGTATCGCTGTGAACGTAACAGGCAATCTAACCGGCGTGACCGTAGACGTCTACCCTGTTTAGGGCAAGACTGCCTCCCCACAGAGCAAAGAAAATACGCGGCACCTCCGCGTATTTTCTTTGCTCTGTGGGGAGGCAGTCTTGAGGCTATTCCTATCCTTTCCCACGAGCCTGGTACTCTCTAGAAATTTTCAGCCAATCAGGAAGAAAAGAATATTCTTGCGACGGGTACGTGATTACGGCCCTCTGAGAACGCAGCTACTCTTAGCGTTGTCCCACTCTTCCTGGACTTCGTAAGGGTTGCCAGCTTTATTGGGCAAACGCACATCGCCGCCAAAACTCCTGGTTGGGCCAAAGATGAAGTCACACTTGTCGCCAATCTCGAAACCCTGGTTATCGAACCAGGCGTTCAAGAGAGGATCAGTGGCCGCTTCCATTTGCTCATGAGAAGTGACGTTGATGGTGCTGTCGGAGTCAAAGTCTTTGTTCGGGCTGACAGGCACGCCGCAGGCACTCAGATTTGTGCCAGTGTACGGCATGGCTGCATAGATGGTATTGCTGCCGAAGAAGCCGTGGTAAGCACAGAAAGTCGTGAAACTGCAGCCGAAACTGGCGCAGATGTTCTCTCCTTTGGCTGTGAAAACAAAGAAGATGTTGTTAATGCTGGACGTCCAGCCGTTCACTTTCTGTGCATGGGTGACCTCTTGCTGCACCTGGGCATCAGAGATCGGATTAGCAGGATAGGGGGCGGTATCCTTAAAGGTGCCGGCCAATACCGAATTGCTGGGGAATTTGCCTCCGTTTGTGTACTGAGTGTTGTTGTGGTACAGCTTGGAGGCCCCAACATCATTGAAATACCGGGTGATCAAACTATTGTAATTCGCACTAACAAACGAACCAGTCGGCTCCCAGAATATGGCATAATCGTTCGATGTTCCATCCATCTCTGGGCCACCATGATACTGGAGATTCCCACCACCGAGATTGGGATTGGCATGCTGCTTTGTTGCCGCGGGGTGAATATGGCTCACCGTTGCAGCACTCGCGCTCAAAGGTTGCAGCAAGGCAGCCGCAATCATGACGATAGTCATCAGTGGGAGAAAGGAAAGCGGCAGTATGCTTCGCTTCACAAAAAACTCCTTTTTTGAAACCTGGCTGGATAAACACTTTCAAATGCCGACGATCAACCAGATGAGCAGGCCCCAATTAATCTCTCGCACCGCGGGCGATTACCACTCATCCATATAACTATACCATCCCTGGTTACAACTTTCTCTGGCTTCGATGGATAGAACAACTCTATTCTCTAACCTCGTGTAATGTGTTAGAATGTATATTACTATATCAATATGTCTCGTTGAAAAGATAGTCCGTGCCTCTTCGGGCGCGATAATACAAGAAGCTGGAGAGATGCCGGGTATTACTTGTAGAGAACGCTGGCGATCAAGGAGGCCGGGGGAAAAACCCCTTTGAACGCTCATATGGAAACAAAACGTTGCGCCCATTGCCAAAAATTATCGCGAGCCGACTCTCAAGTCTGTCGGCGGTGTGGTCATGCCTTCAGCGAAAGCAGAGAGGGCAGAGAGACCGCCAGCAAACTACCGGTACGCACGGGACATTTTGTCTCGCGTAGCGGCAGCGGTCAGCGCCGCTCAATTCCCCCTGCCTCTCCGCACAAAGCCGGCCATTACTCTGGTCTGCATCCAGAAGACCAACCATACCAGTCAGCGTTTATGCCCGCGCTACGACCGCCGCCTTCTGCTGCTCAGCATACCCTGCTCCATCGTGAGCCCGACGTTATTGTATTGGCTGGCGTAGAACCACCAGCAACGCCAGCACAGCAAGTTGCTACCCCGGATAGCGCAGATACACAACAGGCTGCGGACGCGCCAACACACATTGGCGTACCGATTGAACGCGCCGCACTTCAGCGTGTGACCCCGCTGCCTGCCCCACCACTGCCACCTGCACCGTCAACGAAGTTAGCTGGCCGACAGGGACGTTTTATGCCCATTGTGCTGACTCTATTAGTGCTACTCGTACTGATCGCAGGGAGTATTTCCGTCTTTTTGCTCGTGAATCGGCACACCTATAATCCGCGTATCGTCGCCAATCCAAATCAGTTGCGCGTCAGCGATACTGTGCAGTTGTCCGGTAGCGGTTTTGGTGCCAGTGACCTCATCACCTTTACGCACGATACCTCCGAAATTCCCATGCTGGATGGAAGCGGTCATGCATTCATGGCTCACACCGATTTCTCCGGTGCGTTCAATGTAAGTATGGTTATTCCACCTGATTGGTCGGTGGGCGAACATACCTTGCATGCGAATGACACCGCTCAAGGTGTGGGCGCTACCACGCCTATCACAGTTCTGCAACCATCCGGTGCGCCACCGCGCATGGCCCTGGCTGCAACTTCGATTGACGCAGGAGCCGCTGGCCCTGGCGTCGTTTCGAGCAAGACAATCACGCTTATCAACGCTGGCGGCAGTATTTTGAACTGGCAGGCGAGTAGCGATCAACCCTGGTTAAGCGTCTCTCCCAATAGCGGCACCTTTTCCGGTAGGGCCATTGTCCAGGTAACTGTGAACCGTGGTGCGCTGGTTCCGCTCTCGTATACAGGACATATCCTGTTTACCCGGCAAGGAAGCAACAATAAGCCATTAATTCTCACGGTGCATATGGCAGTCATTGCCGCTCCGGCGAGTCTCACCGTTTCCGCGGTCGCTCTAAATTATGTTGGCAGCACGGTGCAGAATCCATCCGCGCAAACAATTACCTTGCAGAATAGCGATAATCACCCGGTAGATTGGAGTAGCGCCAGTGTGACCGGCAATGGTGCCGCGTGGCTTTCCGTCAATCCCGGTAGCGGCCATCTTGCGCCGAAATCGTCACAGACTGTTACCGTGAGTGTACAATCACAGCAACTGGCGCTGGGTACCTATCAGGGAACCATCTATTTCAAGGGCGGTGCTAATCCGCAAGTGACCGTTTCGCTCACCGTCATCGCGCCGGGGAATATGATCGTCTCGCCCCCATCGCTCAACTTTGCCTCCACCGGACAAAATCCAGCCGCGCAAACCGTGACGCTCCAGAACAGCGGCGGCGCACCGTTGAGTTGGTCAGTTACCGCGACCACAGCCGATGGTGCAAACTGGCTCTCGGTAACGCCTTCCTCCGGCTATTTAAACAGTGGCGTGCAGGCCAATCTCGCGATTAGTGTCAATGCTCTATCGCTCAAGCCCAACTCCTATCAGGGAACCCTGAACTTCAACTATGGCACGTCCACCAGACAGATCGCCGTTGCGCTGACCGTCAGCGTACCGCTTTTACCATCCATCAAACTCAATGCCAGTGCCCTTAATTTCAGCACCATCAAAGGCAATAATCCTGTGCCACAATCATTTACGATTACCAATACCGGCAATACTACGCTCAACTGGAAGATTGTAGAAGATCAGAATGGCATCACCTACCTGCCGCTTGCGCCCGCCAGTGGCAGTCTCCTGCCCAATGCCAGTACTGTTGTGACCATCTCGCCCGGCGTACAACAGGCAGACGCAGGTATTATTGCCTCTACCCTCACCGTCCAGGACAGTGATACGAATCAGAAAGTACCCGCTCAAAGTGTCGCCGTAAACGTGACCGTTAGTGATATCCCTATCCTCAATCTCTCGACGAACACCATTACCTTCAACGACAACAGCAATAACACACAGGGCTTGCAACTTGTAACGATTACCAATACCGGCTCACAGCCGCTCGACTGGCAGATGCAGCCCTCGCTTAACTCGGCCTGGCTCTCTCTCAGCACCCCCAGTGGTACCGTCAATCCCGGTCAAAGCACTGTCGTAGATGTCGAGTGCGATAGCTCGTCGCTCTCCCCCGGCACCTACACCGTCCAACTGACGGTGAGCGATTCCGACCCCGGCTCGCCCGTACCCGCCCAGAGCATCATTGTCACCCTCAACGTGACGTAGGACTTGCAGCACCCTCTACTCTGTGCTACACTCTGTCAAGAAAAGGTTGCGCGAGGGCCAGGCACACAATCCCCTGGATTGCGTACCCGCAAGGGGATACCCTGGTCGCCAGTTTTCGTATCACAGTATTTGGAGGATAGTGTCTTGCCAGTTATTACTTTTGTACGTGAAAATAAACAGGTTGAAGTGCCGGAGGGAGACAATGTGCGTTACCCGGCGCTGGAAAATGATGTCCCTGTCTATTGCGGGATGTGGAAATTCGCCAATTGCCACGGGAACGGCCTGTGTGGTACCGACCGTGTCGCGGTCTCTCCATCAGTCAATACCAATGGCCTCACCTTTATGGAGAAGTTCTGGCTACGGAACGACCTCAAGAAAAATCCCAACATGCGCCTTTCCTGTCAGGTCGTGGTCTACGGCGACGTGACCGTTGATACCCAGTGTAAATAGTGTTGAAGTAGTTTGCGCATAAAAAAGCTCTGGTATAGCCAGAGCTTTTTTATGCGCAAACTACTTCAACACGCAAAATCTACCTGACGACAAAGTACAAAGTAATGCCGGGCTGGTTATTCCATAACAACTCCACTTTCCCCTCAACTGGCTGCGAAAATGCCTGCGTGGCGTACCCATTAAGTACCGCGCCAGCATTCTTTGGATCAGCTGTCACAACCTTTGGATCGCTTGCCCGGTAGAAGGTATTATTCGTGTACCAGTTGATCACAAGGGTACCGGAACCGTTTTTTGGCGGCTGGATGCTGTACGTTAAATAGATCGTCTGATTAATTTGAAACGTTTTTGACGGTTGCTCTGAAACATAACTTTGTGGGTCAATGCGCGTATTGGTGGCCGCGGACGTAATGATTTTCGCGGCTGGCCCGTAATCAGGGCTTTGTTTGGGGTCTGGCAGAGCAGGTGCTACTGGCTTCACATTTGCGGGTGCTGTACCCCCGTACAATTGGCGTAGAAAAGCAAACTGGCTGCTCGATTTTGCATAGTATCCCGCCGTCCCACAGGCCAGTAACACGACAATCAACACACTAATCAGGCCACTGATAGCGCGATAGCGTGGAATGAGCGGGCGCGGCTTCGTGTACATCGGCGCAACGTAGATAGCTCCTTCATTGAGCGGTATGGTGGAGAGCATCGCGCCTGTATCCATATCCTGCATCGGCATCAGTGCGCTGTCGGCACCCATCAGCCCCATCGGCATCATCATCATTGATGCCTGACCCTGTTGATTTGCCGCGCCGCCTTGATAGATAGCAGGAAGCAACGATGGTGCGGCCGTTGGTAATGGTTGCGATGCTTGCGACGATGTGAAGGGTTGTAACGGTTGCGATGGAAACCTCTGCTGCTGTGCTTGCCCGACATCCTGGGGTGTCTGTGGCAAAAACGCCATCCCTGCATTATTCTCAGACATATACTGAGGCATTTGCTGCTGTGTGGCAAATGAATTACCCAGTTGGCCCGTAGTCGGATGCATTGGGTACATTGGCGGCATACCAGCACTGGTACCCTGACCTATTGTCCCCATTGCCCCCGTTGCTCCATCTGCCCCGAACGCTCCATTCATTCTGCCGCGTAGTGGCGATGCCGCACCACAATTTGGACAGGGAGCTTCATTATCGAGTCTCGCTATGTTGCAAAAATTACAGAGCATCGTTGTTTATCCACCTTTATGTTTACCGTGTAGTACCATGCGTACTCACTCGTTGCCAGCCCGCATCCCATCCACCCCACCTATCCTATCTTTCTACTTTGGTCACAGTAACACTAACCAGTTCCCTGGTCAAATATTGCCCCCCGGCATAGGGCAAAATGGCTATCTTCATTTTGTATAAACGTATGTCAACATATTTCTTGTCGCAAAGTTCAATTGCCAGAAACCTTGAATCATACCGTTTTACGTGTTACCATTAG
>DATGJV010000425.1:0-3936 GCA_035295005.1 Ktedonobacteraceae bacterium
TACTGGCGTCCCCAAAGGCGAGGTCAAAGATGGCGGCAGCCGGTACGAGAGGCACTTTTGCTACGCCGGTATCAAAACCAATGCCTTGCTCCTCTAAATAGCGCATGACGCCGCTTGCCGAGTCGAGGCCAAACGCGCTTCCACCTGTGAGGACGATGGCGTGAACTGCTTCCACCATATTCATAGGCCGCAACAAGTCGGTTTCGCGAGTTGCTGGCGCACCGCCGCGCACATCAACGCCGCCAATCGCGGGTGTATCGCACAAAATGACGGTGCAGCCCGTTCCCGCCGCAAGGTTCGTATCGTGTCCTACACGAATGCCTGGAATATCTGTGATGTCATCGTGCATAGGGTATCCATCCTGGAGAATTAGAGTCCTAAAAAGAACAGAACAACGGTTACGCCAATTGGGACGGTCAAATTGTCCGTTCCCGCTGGTGAATAGGCTTCGAGTAGTGTTGCGATAATTGCCGCAGCCAATGCGCTGATCAATAACAATGGCAAACTGCGCGGAGAGAGAATTGCCAGCGTAATGGCGACCGCAATGAAGGTAGTGACAAAGCAGGCAATCGAGCCTTCAATAGTGCGTTTGCTGCTACCGGTAACGCGAAAAGTATGCGTGCCGAAGCGTTTGCCAATAATGGCGGCGGCGGCATCGCCCCAGGTCATCGCCATGATACCAGCCATTGCCAGGTATTCGTATCCACGAGGAAAGCCCTGTTCCCAATTCACATGAAAGATCGCGAGCAGGAGTGTGCATGAAAAGGCGAAGTAGACTGTACCGGCGGTTGCTCCCTCTTTGGGGTCCATTGCGCTAAAAATGCGATAGCGCAAAAAGATGGCATTGAAAATAATGAAGGTAGCGGTTGGAATGATAGCCAACCACCAGTGATCGAAAAGTAGGAGTATGCCCCAGATCCACATACCCGCGCCAATGTGGACGAGTTTGCGCGTAAAATCAGTGGGAAATTTGCGCCAGCGCCGGATTGCTTCAAGAATAAGCAGGAGCGCGAAAGCGTAGACATAGGAAAAAATAAGGCCAAGCACGTCGCCAGTTGTCATACAACACCCCTTTGAAATATGGTGAGAGAACATCCACACGGGGAAAGGTTTGCAAATTATTGTTGTGGCGCAGGGTACCCGCAAGGGGATACCCCTACTATAGACGGCCACTCCGTCTATAGTAGGGGTATCCCCTTGCGGGTACCCTGGCCCCTTCTGCCGTAGTGGATATTTTCCTCTGCAACTATAGTAACCCCTGCAAGCGCATACGTCAAATGGCGTTGCGGAGTCGCTGGATTGCCTGGGCCACATTTTCGCGCTGGTTATAAACGGCAGAGCCAGCGACGAGCAGGTTTGCACCGGCCTGTACAGCCTGTTTGACGGTGCCTTCGTGGATACCGCCATCTACTTCGACATCACATTGCAGGTTGCGTTCGCTAATCAGTCGGCGTATATGCGCTATTTTGGGCAACATTTCTGGAATAAATTCCTGCCCGCCAAAACCGGGATTGACCGTCATAATCAATATCATGTCGAGCAACGAGAGGATATCTTCCAGCATGAATACAGGTGTTGAGGGTGTGAGCGCCACGGCTGGCCTTTTCCCCGCCTTTTTGATTTGTTGGATAATGCGGTGCAAGTGCGGACTGACCTCCTGATGCACAATGATGATATCGGCCCCGGCTTTCGCGAAATCCTCGATGTATTGCTCCGGGTTGGTAATCATCAAATGTGCCTCAAGCGGTAATGAGGTACAGCCGCGAACCGCCTCGACGACCATTGGTCCCATCGTGATATTGGGGACAAAATGGCCGTCCATGATGTCAATCTGGATACGTTGAGCGCCTCCCGCCTCGGCCTCGCGCACCTGTTCGCCCAGGCGCGTAAAATCTGCGGATAAGATGGATGGGACGATGCCAATCATATCATGCTCCACTGTTTTTCAATGTGCTTGCTGCCTTCGTGTCCAGCATCCAAACCACTTCACCATTTGTGGGTCGGACAATTTGCGCGGGATATTCATCGGGATTATAATCGCCTTCCAGAACAGCCTGAACGGCATCGGCTTTATCGGCTCCGGTGACGAGGAAGAGGACGTTGTGAGCGGCGTTCAGGATGGGAGGGGTGAAAGTCAGGCGTGGTGGCGGTGGCTTGGGAACGCTCACTGGCATCACTAATCGCTGCTGCTCGTGCAAAGAAGCTTGATGTGGGAAGAGCGAGGCGGTATGACCTTCCGGCCCCATGCCAAGTTGAATCAGATCGAATCGGGGGATGCCGCTGGTGGCGAAGACACGCCGCATCTCATCAGTGTAAGCCAGCGATGCTGCATCACGGTCAGGTGCGTCGGCAGGCATGCGATGAATTTGCGCGGTGGGTATCGGTATCTTACTGAGCAGCACCTGTTGCGCCAGCAGGTAGTTGCTATCTTCGCTATCTGGCGGCACACAACGTTCGTCTGACCAGAAAATATCTACCAGCGTCCAATCTATCTGGCTGCGGTACGGTTCATCACCCAGCATGCCATAGAGCTTTCGGGGTGTTGTCCCGCCCGACAGTGCGATAGTGAAGCGTCCATGCGAAACAATGGACTCGGTCGCGAGTCGCACAATGTATTGCGCTGCGTCGCGACTGAGGGCATCTGTATCAGAATACAATGCGATTTGCATAATTTTTCTCCTGTAGCTGTGGGGTTGGTTGACCGCGCCGAACACCGATCTATCGGTGTTCGGCGCGGTCAACCAACCCCACAGTGTATCAATCAAGCAATTCCGCGACTGCTTGTAAGGTCTGCTCGAAGGAGTAATCGTGACCGGTAATCTCCAGTTCGTCCTGCAACAATTTGCTTTCGACATTGGTAGTGGTAAGGCTGACGGTGCGCTGTGGGCGTACTCCTTGCGAGAGTTCGACCGAGGTGAGAACGTTCTCAGAGCCGCCCTCGCGGTTGATCGTGAAGGTGGCCTGTTTGCCTTCAACGGTGCTGGTCAGGCGCACGAGACAGATGGAGCCGGGATGCACGTGGGACTGTACCTGTGGACGAATATCTATCGTGACGTTCTCGGTTGAGCCTGCACGACCGGTTTTTGGCTTTGCTGAGCCGAGGACGCGAGTTGCTCCCGGCCTGGCGTCACGCTCCATTTGCCAGTGATACGTGCCACTTTCAGTATCATGGGTGCGTTGTGCGGTTCCCCGTGTGACCGACCAGCCAAGCCGATCCTTGAGCCAACCCGCGAGTAGCAGCGCACGAGCCGGATTGGGTGAAACCTCTCCCTGCTCATTCAGTGTGGGTGCCGCGAGAGGAGCTACCGCGTGTTCGATTTCGATAGTGGTCACACCCGACAGGTACGGGCGATATTCCATCACGTCGAAGAACTGCGCGACCAGCTGCCGCCAGAGCGTGAGGCGCCCCCAGTTGAGGTCGCTAATTGCTAAATCTGGTGCTGACTGGCAGAGCCGGGCCAGTGTGTGTATATCCTGTTCGGGATTGAAAAACGTTGTTGAGTCAACAATCACGCGAGTGCTGAGGGCGACGAGGTCATTGAAGACCGTGTCCTCATCCGGTGGATCGCCGACCCACCACAGATAGACCGGCAAATCCGGCTTGAGGAGTGGTTGGACGATATTCGCGGTTGAGCGCACGGCTGCCCCGGTTGCCAGGATAGTCATTTGCTCAAAACAGTGGCGCATAAGGTCGGAAATGACAGAGAAACAGCGTAGTGTAATCCATGTAGCAACCGAGGCAATTTCATTGCTGCGGTCAAGAATCAAAACGGAGACACGCGCTAAATGCTGATTCGACAATTCGCGCAGCAGTGCGCTGGCGCGTTTCGCGGATTCGACGTTTGGTGCGCAGATAACAAGATTCAAAACGCTCATGCGCACATTGGTATTTTGAGCGCTGCGCATATTATCGGCTGAAATCTTCCAGAGGAGCGA
>DATGJV010000426.1:0-2742 GCA_035295005.1 Ktedonobacteraceae bacterium
ATTGCCTTGTTCATCGGTGCATTACTCACGCTACTTGTCGCGGGTGCCGGGTGGGTGTGGCACAAAGCGGCGCGGGTCGAAGCCGGGGAATAAACTGGAAATAAACGGACCGACTGCCACATCGCTGCGGCTTGTGTCCTGAGCGCAATTCATAGCGCCCGCCTCTTCCGTGTCAAGTCAAATGAAAATGTTACCGAACGAAGATGGTTCCCTCAAATGAAAATGTTACTGGAAGGCGAGGGGCAAGGCGGCCCTGTTCGCGAACAGGGCCGCCTTGCCCCTCGCCTTCCCCTGCTTTTTGCGGTGTCACTTCCTCCTTTCTGTTCTTCCACTAGGCGGCTGATTCATCATGGGCGGTCGCTTGCTCCCACAGCAAAGCTAATCCGGCATAGATCTCTTCGCGTAAGCGCAAGGGATTGGTCTGGTCATAGAGCCTTTGCAATCGCTGCTGATGTTGTTGACTCAAGCCGCCTGTTGCCAGTACCCGTTCATAGGGTGTTTTGGCTTCATCCCAGGTTCGCCGCACGGTGTCGCCTTCCATCGTTTTCGTCGCCAGATGCAGCACTGGTTGGAACAGATTGTAGTAGAGCCACATCTGTTCATAGAGCCGGTTCCCTGCCGCGATTTGCTCTGCTGTCTCGAAGCGCAGCTCCCCGAAATACTGCCGCACCAACGTGTCGTTTTTCTGCTCCACATGCCGATTGTCGTTTTTGTGATAGGGCCGCGAGCGCGAGAGCTGAACCCCGCTGACTTTCTCTTTCCAGTAGCGCACCAGATGCCAATTGAAGAACTCGGATCCATTATCAGGATGCAGTTCGGTGATGGGAAAGGGCAAGCGCTGGCTGACGTGGTCAAAGGCTTCGCGCATGGCCTGATAACTGCGTCCCAGCAGCATCACCCGTTCACTCCAGCCGGTCGCCACATCAATGAGCTGGAGGGTATGGCCGTATTCACCTGCACTACTTTCGCCGCTGTGATGCACCAGATCCACCTCGAAATGGCCCGGTTCGCCAATATCCCAGGCAATGCGTTTCATCGGCACGCCCGTTGTTACCTGATTGGCTCGCCGGGGTCCGGGACGGGGCAAGCGCACTTTGCGGGAGCGATGCTTGCGCAGGAGACGTTCCACTGTTGCCACACTGATGCGGGTCAAGTGCGCTTCGACTTCTGCTGTCAACGCGACGATGCCGAACCGGGCTAAATGGGTGGCCGTCTTCGCTAAGGCGGGCGTGAGCCGTTCGGCACAAATGTAGTCCAGGCTCTCCCACACGCGCAGGATCACGGCCTCCACTTCCACCCCATAGGTGCGACGACGTGGCCTCTGGCGTTTCTTGCGCTCCAGGCTGTTTCCATTGAGCAAGCGGATGAGATGCTTGCGGTGCAATTTCGTCACCTGCTCCATTTCTGTCAATAAGTGGCCGCGTTCCTTCCGGCTGGCTTTCTGATAGCGTGGAGCCATCAGTTTCACATACTTGCGTCTTTCGTCAATCGTCATCTCGTCTGGTTGTGGCATGACTTCCCTCGCTCAGTAACATTCTTATTTGAGGGAACCATACCACTTCTGGTAACATTTTACCTGACGGAATACGACCACTTGACACAACCGCAAAACCCCTATATACTTGTTGTAAGCACAAACAAATAGCGACGGCTTTGAACAGGAAAAGTATATGACTTTCACTGGCGACAGAAAGTCGGGAATGATGGAAACCGATGCCAGCCGGTCGTAGAATGGGCCTGGGAGCTAGCGAGCAAACCTTCCCTCTTGCATCACAGCAGAAATTGCAAAGAGAAGTAGTAGGACTCGTTCGGAACGTCCCCCGTTACTGAGGACAGGATATCATAGCGTATCCGGCACAGAGGGATTACCCATCATATAACATTGCATGATAAGCGGGTAATCTGAATTTGGGTGGTACCACGAAGGATTTACGCCTCTCGTCCCTTGTATGGGAAGAGTGGCGTTTTTTATTGCTCTCAAACAATTTTTTAGAGAAGGTACAAGGAGATGTCTGTGAACATGAATTCCGCTGTGAAACCGAACACAGCACAAACCGAAACAGAGGCACCAATCAAGAAGCGTGTTTTTTCAGGTGTGCAGCCAACGGGCAATATTCACCTGGGTAATTACCTGGGGGCGATTCGCAACTGGGTCGCGGCACAGGCAGAGTACGACAATATCTTCTGTATTGTTGACCTGCATGCAATTACCGTATCGCTTGACCCAAAGGAGTTGCACACGAACACGCGCAAACTGGCGGCGCTCTACCTCGCCTGTGGACTGGACACACGCTATTGCAACCTGTTTGTACAATCGCACGTGCATGAACACGCCGAAATGAGTTGGATTTTAGAGTGCTTCACCCCGATGGGCTGGTTAAACCGTATGACCCAGTTCAAAACGAAGGCTGGCGAGAACGCCGATTCCGTGAGTACGGGTCTCTACTGTTACCCGGTATTGATGGCTTGCGACATTCTGCTCTACCAGACCCACCTGGTACCGGTCGGTGACGATCAGCGACAGCATATCGAGCTGACCCGCGACCTTGCGCAACGGTTCAACAGTCTGTACAACAAAGAGGTGTTTACCATCCCGCAAGGACAAATTCGCGAAGTTGGTGCGCGTATCATGTCGCTCGATGAGCCAACGAGCAAAATGAGCAAGAGTGACCAGAACGACTTCTCGCGTATCAATTTACTGGATGATCCTAAGACGATCAAAAAGAAGATTGGTCGGGCCAC
>DATGJV010000427.1:0-5425 GCA_035295005.1 Ktedonobacteraceae bacterium
TATTCTTCGTTGGAACGAGCCGTAACATGGCACTGGTCGTTGTTTTCGCATGATCTATAGGCACAAGATAAACTTTCTTTGTATCAGGGCTGTAAACAGCAAAATAATCAATCTGACCTTGATAATCTTTCTTCCCATGACTTGTCCTTCCCGCCCTCGTATGGTAGTAGGAACTGGAAGTAGCAAACTCAATATAATCTCCATCATTTTCAAGCCATCCTGTTTTGCACTGGATTTTCCAAAGCTTTCCCTCTGTATCTTCGATCACCAGATCATAGCGTTGGTTGTCTCCAAAAGGAGTAAGTACTCTATAACCTGCTCCGAGTAATGTAGCCATAATAATGGCTTCACTATACTCCCCAACTGCTTTATGATTATTCGGTTTACTTACCATGAATATATACCCCCGTTTATTTTATACGAAACATTATTTCGTTGGTACCCATTATAGCACACATGAGGTTTTTGGCATAGTGAGATTTCCACTTGTTTGTTCAGATATTCATGGCATACAATGGGGAAAGAAACCACGTAGCGAAGAGGTGATATAGCTATGGTTATCAAAGCACATGTGAAGCACAACACCTATTTTGACTCGATTACATTGATGAAGATTGCGCGTAGCCTGGCCGGTATGCAGGGAATAGAAGATGCCGCCGCCATTATGGCGACTCCGCCAAACTTACAATTGCTGGCGGAAGCTGGTTTGATGCCCCTTGAGAATACTGCTGGCCCCACAGATGTATTATTTGTCGTGCGTGCCAGCGATGAGGATAGTGCTGAAATTGCATTGCAGGCCGCCGAAGAGCAATTATCACAACGCCCTGCATATGTCGCTGATACTGCTATGGGAGGGCAACCACAGCCACGTTCAATAGAGGAGGCAAAACGCTTTCTGCCAGATGCCCGTATCGCGGTGATTTCCGTTCCCGGCCCTTATGCCGCGCTGGAGGCTCAACAGGCGCTGCGTGCGGGTCTGCATGTCTTTCTCTTCAGTGATAACGTCGCATTAGAAGACGAAATTGCCTTGAAGCAAATGGCACAGGAGCGTGGCCTGTTGCTCATGGGTCCCGATTGTGGTACTGCTCTGCTCAATGGGGCGGCACTGGGCTTTGTGAATGTTGTGCCTTCTGGCTCGATTGGCATTGTGGGTGCATCGGGTACGGGTATCCAGCAAGTGATGTCGCTTGTTGCACAGGGTGGCGGCGGCATTTCACAGGCCATAGGTTGCGGTGGGCGCGACCTTTCAGAGGCGGTAGGAGCCATTACCACACTGCAAGGTTTACGCCTGTTACAAGAAGATGAGCAGACGAAAGTGATGGTGCTTATCTCCAAACCACCCGCGCCAGCTATCGCGGAGCGGGTGTTGCAAGCCGCCGCGACAGGCAATAAGCCTGTCGTCGTTATCTTTGTTGGAGCTGACCACGATGCTTTACACCATCGCTACGGCAACCATCTGACCATCACTCGTACACTGGCAGAGGCGGCCCAACAAGCATTATTGTTATCTGGCATAAAGATGCAACCATCACAGTTGGTACCAACAACCAGAGGGCATACATCTTCACGCGGCTCCCTCTCGGCGCTCTTCTCAGGCGGCACATTGTGTGATGAGGCAATGCACATCTGGGCGGAACAGCTGGGTCCCATCTATTCCAATATTCCGCTCAATCCCGCGTGGCGATTACCGGAGCATGGACACGTTCAGGGCATGCAAGGGCATAGCGCGATTGATTTTGGCTCAGATGAATACACTCGCGGTCGTCCACACCCGATGATTGATCCCAGCTTGCGCTTGAAACGCTTGCAAGAGGCGGCCAATAATCCAGATGTGAGCGTTATCCTGCTCGATATCGTACTGGGCTACTGCTCCCATCCCAATCCCGCCTCGGTCTACGCACCCGCCATTCTTGCCGCTCGCGAGCAAGCAGCATCTACTGGCAGATCATTGACTGTGGTTATCTCGCTTTGTGGTACGGAAGGCGACCCACAGAAACTTTCGTTGCAAGCCGCACAATTGAGGGCCGCCGGGGCTGAAGTATTTACAAGTAACGCCGATGCGGCGCAATTTTGTTCCAGGGCGCTATGAATTGCGCCCCTACGCGCCTGCGGGCGCGGGGAGATGCGTTCCTGTGTGATTTACTGATTTCTTTGCGTATTATGTATGGCTGATTTGTCTTTTGAATGTGGGAAGGCGGACGCGATAAATCGGTCCCTACAAGGCGTGGGCGAAAACCATCATGAGGGGATACTATGAATGATGTAACAAACAATGCCGGTCCTGTTTCCGTTATTAATATAGGTGCTGACCTCTTTGCCGACGCGCTTGAGGAGCAGGGTATTGCTGTAAGCCGCGTAGGGTGGGTGCCACCAGCGGGAGATCAACATGCATTGATGGCGTTACTGGCAGACCCGAAGGTGGACGAGGCTAATATTGTGGCTGTCGAGCGCATGCTGGCGGCACATCCCGTCATCGTGGATATTCGACCGGGTCGAGAGATTATTCCAGCATTGCAGGAGCGGCGCTTGTTGCACGCCGGGCCGCCGATTACGTGGGAGCGGATGTGCGGTCCCATGCGTGGAGCCATAATAGGGGCATGCCTTTATGAAGGCTGGGCAAAAGATGAGACGGAGGCAGTGAAGCTGGCTGAGTCGGGCACGATTGATTTTGTGCCGTGCCATCATTATAACGCGGTGGGGCCAATGGCGGGTATTACTTCGCCGTCTATGCCGGTGTTTGTGGTCGAAGACAGTGTGCATGGCAACCGAACGTTCTCGACGTTGAACGAAGGGTTGGGCAAGGTGCTGCGCTATGGAGCCTATGCACCAGAGGTGTTGGAACGCTTGCGCTGGATGCAAGATGTGCTGGGACCCGCTCTTGGACGTGCTATTCGACAGTTGGGCGGTGTGGATGCACGGGCGATTATGGCTCAGGCTTTGCAGATGGGTGACGAGTGCCACAACCGCAACAAGGCCGCGACCTCGCTCTTTGTGCGACAAGTGGCCCCGGCGCTGGTCGAGACAGGCAGCTCAAACGCTGAAACCGCGTCGGTCTTGCGCTTCATCGCTGGCAACGACCATTTTCATCTGAACCCCTCGATGGCGGCGGCGAAGGCTATGACGCTGGCAGGTGCCAATGTGCCGCATAGCAGCGTCGTCGTGACAATGGCACGCAACGGCGTTGATTTTGGCATTCGTGTTAGTGGTCTCGGCGATCAATGGTTTGTTGGCCCGGCACAATATATCCAGGGTCTCTATTTCGCGGGTTACGGGCCGGACGATGCTAATCCCGATATAGGCGATAGCGCGATTACGGAAACGAGCGGCGTTGGTGCCTTCGCGATGGCTGGCGCTCCCGCAATTGTACAATTTATTGGCGGCACACCTGCCGACGCGCTGCGTTATACCCGTCAAATGTATAACATTACCGTGACCAGCAATCCGTTGTTTGGTTTGCCCGCGCTCGATTTTCAAGGGGTGCCGACGGGTATTGATGTCCGGCAGGTATGCCGTTTGAACATGCCGCCCGTTATTAATACTGGCATCGCGCACCGCATGGCTGGTATTGGACAGGTTGGTGCAGGCGTTGTCTATCCACCCATGCAATGTTTTGAGGATGCGCTACAGGCGCTACAGACAATGGCGACAGCAGGAAACGAGCAAACCCATGAGCAGAGCAACTAACACATACGCGGAACGTTCGTGTGTATTCACGTCGGCAATGGAGCGTTTGGAACAATTTGAGCCAATGATTGTTCGTGCCGCTTCACACAATGCACAGTCATATGCCCTGGCATATGTGGAGCATTATCAGGGGAATGTTCCCCAACTGGAACGCGAGCGCGAGTTTTTGCTGGCTGCGCTGGCTCAGGCATGGGAGCAGGAAAAGTATTCTGTTGTTGTGCGCCTGATGACAGGTATTGCCTATATGGCTGGTCGGCTTGGCAACAAAACGGAGGGCCAACGCATCCTTCTTCAGGGTACAGAGGCTTGTCGGCGAACGCATGATCGTTATCATCTGGCGACGTTTCTAAACCGGTTAAGTGGCTTGCTCTGGTCTCATGGCGACTATAACCATGCATGGCAGGTATGGGAAGAGAGCCGTATCATTGCCGACGAGCTTGGGCTTTCCACGTGTTTCTGGGAGCCGCTTTTTAGCCTCGTCTACATAGCGGATATCCTTTTTGCGAATAGACAGGTGCAACGATTCGCCGATGCCCTTCTGCATGCTCAAGATGGTGATGCTCTTAAGAGCCTTGCTGTGGTCTTATTTGTACGCGCATTTTATGCCCGCCTGCAAGGGAGAAATGAACTTGCTTACAACGATCTCAGTTCCTGCTTGCAACCGCTCTCATCCCAGGCCAACAACCTGCCAGTGTACAGGCAATTTTTCGAATTGACGGTACAGACAGAATTTGCTCGCGTAGAAGGCAACTACGCGCTTTCACACGAATATTCAGAAGCAACCATCTCGTTGGCCCAGACTTTCTGCGACCCCTACACCATTGCCATGCTCCTGCTCGATCAGGTTGTTTTTGCCTATCGGCAGGGTATACTCAGTGAAGCTTACACATCAATCCAGTATCTCGCGAAACTCACACACTCCATGGGAACGCCCCACCTTCACAATTCCACTCAGTTCTACTTACAGCAATTGCCAGAAGCTGCACGTTGTGCAATACAGGGGAAGTACTCAAGAA
Source organism: Ktedonobacteraceae bacterium (assembly GCA_035295005.1). Lineage (GTDB taxonomy): Bacteria > Chloroflexota > Ktedonobacteria > Ktedonobacterales > Ktedonobacteraceae > DATGJV01. The sequence continues at coordinate 4,701 of DATGJV010000427.1, forward strand.
GCGGTTCAAAAAACGCTCCTACTGCGTTTCACATGCTGAGCCAGCGCGAACGGGATATATTACATCTCGTCGCGGCAGGTCTCTCAAATCAAGAAATCGCGGCTAACCTGGTTATTTCGCTCGGTACGGCAAAAAAGCATCTCGAACATATCTACGATAAACTAGATGCGCGTAGCCGCACCCAGGCGGTTGCGAGAGCGAGAGGGTTAGGGATGTTAGCGTGAATGAGGAGGGAAACACTTTTATAGTAACTTTACTTCACATGGGAAAGTAAAATACACACAACCAGCAACAAGTGTTCAGCTTGTTGCTGGTTGTGTGTTCTAAGAACTGGAGAATATCTAATGATGACGCATGAAGAGATGCAAACATTGCTCTCAAAACCAAATAACGCTATTGTTGGGGTCAACCGAACAGAAGGTGTACCACAACTTACACCTGTCTGGTTTCACTGGGATGGTACATCTTTTTACTTCTCAACCACAAAGGATCGCGCCAGGTATCTAAACTTGAAACGTGATCCAGCTCTCTCATTGATTGTTGACGATCTTGAAAGCCACAAATATGTTGTAGCTTATGGCAAGGCTGAGATAATTGAACATGATTTTGCTGAACTCGCTCGCCAAGTAATTCAGAGATATGCTCCCCCGGAGCGGGCCGAACATATGATACAAATGACAGTGAATGATCCACAACGAGTTATTGTGGTGTTACACCCGGATAAA
>DATGJV010000428.1:0-9779 GCA_035295005.1 Ktedonobacteraceae bacterium
CAGTTACAGGGCTCCCATAACCTGGAGGTTGATTCCATTCTCTTACTTCCGCAGATGGCAACCGAGGCAGGAACGGCTACACGCCGCCCGCCTATGCGTCGTCGGCGCTCGGAAGAGCATGATGAGAATGCGGTCAATTCGCCGGATGCCGGTGAGTCTGATGCCGTGATGACCTATCTGCGCGAGATTGGGCGTGTTCCCATGATTACGCACGAGCGCGAAATCGAACTGGCTCAACGCATTGAGATGGGTGATCGCGAGGCGATGAAGCAGTTTATCCTGGCAAATCTGCGGCTGGTCGTGAGCATCGCGAAACGCTACGTTGGTCGTGGTTTGACGTTGCTGGATTTGATCCAGGAAGGCAACATTGGCTTAATTCGCGCTGTGCAGCGGTATGATTGGCGGCGAGGACATCGTTTCTCGACCCACGCAACCTGGTGGATTCGCCAGGCCATCAGTCGCGCTGTAGCTGATAAGGGGCGCACAATCCGCCTTCCTGTCTACGTCAATACCGCGCTCAATCGAATCCGGCGCGAACGCCAACGGCTCTTGCAAGAGCTTGGGCGTGAACCGACGGAGCAGGAATTGGCCGATGCTACCGGGCTTGATCCTTTGCGCATGATTGAACTGCAATCCGCTCCCGGCGCTCCTGTCTCGCTTGAGCTTCCTGTCGGTGAGGATGAGGAGCAGGAACTGGGTGATGTTCTCGCCGATACCGAATCGGCCACGCCAGAAGACCTTGCGACGACGCAAACGTTAAAAGACGAGGTACAGCGCGTTCTTGAGTCCGTGCTGACTCCTCGCGAGCGCCTTGTCTTACAATTGCGTTTCGGACTTGGCAATGGTCAGGCACATCCTCTGGAGCAGGTGGGACGCGAACTCGGCATTACCCGCGAGCGTGTTCGTCAGATCGAGGCCGGGGCCTTAGCAAAATTGCGCCAGCCTCCGGTGCTTGAGCGATTGCGCGGATAACCCTATTCCAGCAAAAACTGAGACAAAATAACCCATCGAACATCTGCCCGGCAGATGTTCGATGGGTTATTTTGTCTCAGTTATTTTCTAAGCGGAACGCCGCCGCTTTTTGCCCAGGTCGCGCTCGATGTGAATCACACTCTTGACCTTTTCCAGCTTACTGAAGACGCGCTGCAACTGGTCGAGGCTGTCAATTTCCAGCGTTGCGCTAATCGTGACATGCTCACGGTTGCTGTTGGCAGTTGAACTGACTGAGGTCATGTTGACATTCAGTTCGGAGACGACCGTGGCGATATCACGAATCAAACCTGCGCGGTCATGAGCCGTGATGAGTACCGGCGCGAGATATCGTTGCGGACCCATGCTGACCCAACTGACCGAGATCAGGCGTTCGCGATCGCGTTCGCGATAACGTTCAATGTTGCGGCAATCGGCGCGGTGAATGATGGCACCCTTGCCACGACTGATAAAACCAACGATCTCATCGCCGGGTAGAGGACAGCAGCAATTCGCCAGGTTGGTGAGCAAGCCATTAACGCCGGCCACCTGCAAATGTGCCGAAGGAGTCGCTTTCGAGGTCGTCGGCAGTTGCAGTTCGCCCTCTTCCTCTTTGATCTCCTTGCCCTCGCGCTGCTGATATCGCTCGTGAATTTTCACCGCAACGGCGTGCGGACGAAATTCGTCACTGCCTATACCGGCAAGAATATCTTCGTAAGTTTTGCCGCTATACTCTTCCTCAAGCCACTTCTGCATATCTTCAGAGACGATTTCGACGCCGCGGGCTACGCCCATTATTTTGAGTTCGCGATCCAGGCGTTCGCGCCCGATTTGTATATTGATATCGCGCTCGTGCGTCTTGAGATAGCGACGTATTTTGCTGCGGGCCGCGGCGGTGCGGGCAAAATTGAGCCAGTCGCGAGTCGGGTGTGCCGTGCGATTGGTCACGATATCCACGATTTCGCCGCTTCTGAGTTCGTAGTCAAGCGGTACCATGCGGGTAACTAAGCGGTCGCCAGTGCCGTTTTCCATGATAATACGCGCTCCGGCGCAGCGGTCGCCCAGCTTGGAGTGAATGCGATAAGCGAAATCCAGCGGCGTTGAGCCAACGGGCAGGTCTTTCACCTCACCGCGGGGGGTGAAGACAAAAATCTGCTCCTGGAAGATATCGTCTTTGACCGCGTCGGCAAACTCGGTATCGCTGGTAGCGGACGAACGCAGGTCGCGTTGCCAATCGGCGAGTTGACGTAGCCAGGAGAGCAATTCTTTCGCCGAGGCCGAAGCGGAGTCACCCACATCCTTATAATGCCAGTGCATGGCGACACCGTACTCCGCCATCTCGTGCATGCTGAACGTGCGAATTTGAATCTCCACTAACTGTTCATCGAGGCAAAAGACCGTCGTGTGCAAGGCGCGATAGCCGTTGGTCTTGGGATTGGCGATAAAGTCCTTGATGCGCCCATCCTTTGGTTTCCACAGGCTATGCACATGACCTAGCGCGAGGTAACAATCAGGCGTAGAATCAACCAGTATGCGGAAAGCGATCAGGTCATGAATCTGGCTCAAATCGAGTGCTGACGCTAAATCTTCCGCCTGTTCTAATTCACCGGCGCTGCGTTGCAATTTTTTGTAGAAGCTGTAGTAGTGTTTGACACGCCCTGAGACCTCGGCCTTGAGGCCGATGGATGCCATTTCGTCGCGCAGGATGGAGCAGACGCGGTCAACATACGTTTTCCACTGTTTGCTCTCCGCCTCAACCTGATTGCGAATCCATTCATACTTGTCTGGTTCGAGAATAGCAAAGGCCAGGTCTTCCAGTTCGCTCTCGACTCGCGACATACCCAGGCGTCCGGCCAGGGGGGCATAGATTTCGCGTGTCTCCTGCGCCATTAAGTGCAGTTCTTGCTGGTCGGTGGAGGCATTTTGTGCCTGAATTTCTCCTGTTTGCTCTGCCAGAGGGTCACTGGCGGAATGACGACGATGTGGTTCCGCGCTGACGATACGCATAGCGTGCAGACGATAGGCAAGCTTGAGCAGGACGACGCGAGGGTCTTCCGCCATACCGACAAACATCTTGCGCACCGTCTCCGCTTGCTGGCGGCGCAGTGCTTCGCGAATGCGTCGTTTCTTCTGGTCGCGGCTATGCTCTGCCTCATTCGCTGCCGGTGCGTGAAATTGCGCTCCGACCTGTTTGGTGCGTTCCAGGATATTTAAGCGCAGCATGCTGCCAACAACACGCGCCACCGGTGTACCCAGCAGATTTTCTACCTGCTCCACCGACAGGCGCTCGGCGTCCACCGCTTCAAAAATGAGACCAGCGGCGACGCCAATCGCGTCAATATGCATCTCGGTGAGGATAGTAGCGACCGCCAGAGCATGCTCCAGCGGTGGGATGCGCTGTAATGTTTGCAGCGAAGCCTCGCTATGCTCACTCACGCCGCCACAGGTCTTCTGTGCCAGTTGTAGAGCCACGGCAACCTGTTCCACCTCGACAGGAGTCATATACTGTTTGACGCGGTTCAATAGTTGTTGCGCCGTGGCGCTCAGTAATACTGTATCGGGTGTAGCACCCTCACGCATTGCTTGATTGTCTATGGACGTGTCTATCATGGTCTTACAAATTCTATATCAGAAACCTTGCAAATGCATGGTTCCCTGGACTATCGTTTTTCTCTGATGGTTATCTCTTTTCCACGTAAGCAAGGATGGCGGACGCGATTATTACCTCTCTCCCGGAGAGGGTGCGGTCCCTACCTTTCCCCGGAGCGGCGACCGAGCGAACGGGTGACGCTCACGACATTTTTTACCTGCCGCAGCCGTTTAAAGAGGCGCTCTAGCTGCTCGACCGCTTCTATCTCCAGTGTGGCCGTAATCACCGCTTTTTGCAATGAGGCATTGGTACTGGATGATACCGCCGTCATATTCATGCCGGAGTCAGCAACTACTGCCGCCACATCGCGCAAGAGGCCGGCGCGGTCGTGCGCAATAATCGTAATCGGTGCCAGGTAGTGTTGAGCCTCTATCTGGAACCAGTTCACCTCCACACAGCGTTCAGGTGTCTGCTCGCGGGAACGGCGCAAGGTGCGGCAATCGGTGCGATGCACGAACATGCCTTTGTTCGGATTGAGGAAACCAACAATGGCATCCCCCGGTATCGGGCAACAACAATGCGCCAGTTTAGTGACTGCCTGCAATAATGTCGGCAACTCCATTTGTGTAGCGTGTTCCTGTACCCCATTCCCGTTCTCACTATGTTCCGTGGCATCGAGAGCGCCTTTCGCATGCTCCTGTTTCGATGGAATGAGTAATGGCAAGAGATCGCCCCGGCTTTGCATAGGCGGCAATAGTTGCTCAATCACTGCCTCTACCGGCACGTCCTCACGCCCAATTGCCACGTAGACATCATCCAGCGTGTGATATTTTTTGAACGCTGTCCTGTCCATTGGCGCGGCACCCCGTAGAATGGTGATATCCTCATCTCGTATCGCACCAACACCTTGCACGCCTATCGCTTTGAGTCCGAGATCGAGCCGTTCGCGACCAAGTTGCAGGTTGATTTCGCGCTCATAGGTCTTCAAGTAGCGGCGTATTTTGGTACGTGCCGCCGTTGTGCGTGCGAATGAGAGCCAGTCGCGGGTGGGATGCGCCGTGCGGTTCACGACGATATCCACAATCTCGCCGCCTTGCAATTCGTAATCCAGTGGCACGAGGCGCGTGACAAGGCGGCCAGTATCGGCCATATTGGTGATGATACGCGCACCGGCACAATGGTCGCCGATGTCGGTATGGATGCGATAGGCCATATCGAGCGGCGTTGAACCCCGCGGCAGGTCTTTGACCTCACCTTTAGGGGTAAAGACAAAAATCTGCTCCTGGAAGATATCACCTTTGACAGCTTCGACAAATTCGTCCGCACTCTGTGGCAACTCGCGCTGCCAGTCACGCAGTTGCTCAATCCATGCAATCATCTCATGATATGAGAGGCGCGAACCGCTCTGCGATTTCAGATACCAGTAGCTGGCAATGCCGTAGTCAGCTGTGCGTTGCATATCTGGTGTGCGAATTTGAATTTCCGCGAGCCGGTTTTCCAGGCAGAAGACGGTGGTATGCAGTGACTGGTAGCCGTTCAATTTGGGCGTGGCGATAAAGTCTTTAATGCGCCCATCTTTGGGCCGCCACAGCGCGTGTATATGACCAAGCGCGAGGTAACAATCGTGGTCGGAGTCCACCAGGATACGGAACGAAACCAGGTCATGTATCTGGCTAACATCGCCGCCGCTCTGCTGCAACTTACGATTGATGCTCGCCAGGTGTTTTTGCCATGCATGCACCTGTGCGTGAATACCGGCGCGATCCATCTCTTCTTGCAAGATGCGGCAAATTTCGTCAACGTAGGGCTGACGTTTGCGCCGCTCCTCTTCGACTTCACGGGCGAGGCGCGTATATTTCTCCGGCTCCAGATAAGAAAAGGCTAGGTCCTCCAGTTCGGCCTGCACCAGCACCATGCCGAGGCGTTGAGCCAGTGGCGCGTAAATTTCGCGTGTCTCGCGGGCCTTGTTCTGCTGCTGGACGGGGTTCATGGCATCCAGAGTGCGCATATTGTGCAGACGGTCTGCCAGTTTCAACACAACGACCCGTGGGTCTTCTGCCATTGCCAGGAACATTTTGCGTACCGTTTCCGACCCTTGCCGCCGTTTTGCCTCTTTATCCAGTGCGGCGGATTGTCGTTGCTCGATTACTATTTCATTGCCCTGTCCGGCTATATCTGCTGGATGGAGCCTGTGAGATGCATCATGAGCTGTATTGGGTATCAGCGTATCAAACTTGGTCACGCCGTCCACAATATTCGCGACTGATGCGCCAAACTGGTCACGCAGCTCATCAAGCGAGTATGTGGTGTCTTCTACGACATCGTGCAACAGTGCCGCGACAATGCCATCGGCATCTATACGCATATCAGCAAGCAACAGTGCTACCTCAATTGGGTGCAGGATATAGGGTTCACCCGATTTTCGTTTCACACCCATATGCGCCCGATTTGCCAGTTCGTAGGCACACTGAATCTTCTCCAAATCTTTTGGAGTAAGATACTGGCTGGTCTCCGCCAGGAGATGTTCCAGGGTGTTCTGTGTTATGGACACCGCCACCTCCGTTGTTGCGAGAAACTCTTCGGGATTGACTGTCATCATAGGATACCTCTACCTGATAGCACTTGCTGATACAATTGTACTACCCATTACAACAAGCGTCTCCCTATCCTTTGTTCCCTGTTCCCGGCTCAATGGAACACACAACAAATAGGATGTACTGAAAGTTAAGACGTTTGTCATACAATGATAGCAAAATGTAGCATCTTATTAAAGGTTTCAACGATTAAACGGGAGTAAAAGTAAACATTTGTCAGTTTTTGGGGGAATGATGTGTGTTAAATGATGATTTGTCCCACAGGTATGTTCCGGCCTTCAGCCCAGGCCATTTGAAAGCGTTCTATTCCAAGTTGCTCGCGCACGATTGCCACGGCTTTCCCATAGGCTGTTCGATAGATGGGGGGCATGGGCGCGACGAGCGTTGCACGCAATGTGGCTGCCTTGCCCCAGAGTTGTACCGCTTTTTCCAGTTGCTCGCGTTTGCCAGCGTTCCCTATGAGTTCTCCCACTTGCTCTAAACAGGTTGCACGTTGCTCGCTATCCCCCACCTCTCGCAAGAGTATCCAGCTTTCTTTACAGGCGTTGTATGCGGCTGCGGCGTCCCCTTTGTATGCCTGTACCCGTGCAAACGTCAGGAGCGATTGGGCAACGCCATTGCGATCATCCAAATCCCTGAAGAGCGAGATGCTTTTCTCACAACATGTCTGTGCCTTCTCAGCATCATTCTGGAAGAGCGATAGCTCGCTGAGTAACTGGAGTACGAAGGCGACAAATCGTCTGTCGCCTATGCCACGAAATATTTCCAGGCTTTCTTCCGCGAGGTACCGGGCAATTTCCTGATTGCCTTTCGTGAGAAAGAGGACAAAGGCCAGGAGAAGGAGTGGATAGGCCCGGTTGTGCGCATCTTCGCGTGTCCTATAGAGGGCGAGATTGCTCTCTAACAGGGTACGGGCGCGAGCGTAATCTCCCTGGGTTGTGGCAGCCCTGGCAAGGTCGTTACGCACCTGGCCTATGCCATAGGAGTCGTCAAGTTCTTCATACAATGCCAGCGACGCCTCTAACAGGGAACGCGCCTCCACGGTCTTTTCACCTATTTGCAATTGTCCCAGCATGCGCAGAACTTTTGCTGTGCCTGCCTTATCATTTATGCTGCGGAACAGCGTGAGGCTTTCTTCCAGCAGCGCCCTGCCCTTTTCTGTATCACCCTGTATCATCAATTGAAAGACCGCCAGTGGGTAGAGGACTTGCACTTTCACAGCGCCCGTGGCATGCTTGCTGACGGCCAGCGTTCGTGTCAGCAATGTGTATGCCTCTTGAAAATACCCACGGATTTCCCAGAACTTGATCAGGGCGCTACAGAAGCGAACCGCCTGCTCAACACATTCGGTATCATGCGTAGCCCGTTCCAGGAACCAGGAGAGGGCAGTGTGCATGTTCTCGTGTTCCGTCTCCAGATAATCGAGCCAGTGTGCTTCCATCGCCCCGGCCAACTTTGGGACGATTCCCTCGGCCACAGCGAGATAGTAGAGCGCGTGTGCTTCGCGGGTTGCCTCCAGTTCTCCTGTGCTGACAAGGCATTCTTTCCCGTATTCCCGCAGTGTCTGGAGCATTAAAAAGCGTGGCCTTTCCTCCGCTTGCGCTTCCTGGCGTAATAGACTCTTGTCCACCAGCGCCTCGATGCCATCCAGCACGTCCGGTGTGTCCAGCATATTACCATTGGGACGGTACACCTGTTGCGCGGCGTGCAGCGTACAACCATTGACGAAGATAGCTAGCCGCCGGAAGAGCCGTTGTTGTTCCTCGTCCAACAGATTATAGCTCCAGGCAATGGCATTGCGTAAGGTTTGTTGGCGTGCGGAGAGATCGCGAGCGCCCCCCTTCAGGGCATCCAATCCCTGTTCCAACTGCCCAAGAACGGTCTGTGGAGGTCCATATTTGATACGTGCCGCCGCCAGCTCAATTGCTAATGGCAGCCCGTCAAGGCGACGGCAGATGCCGACCACGTCTGCTGCATTGGCAGCGGTCAAGGAAAAATTCGGTCTGACCGCCTGCGCTCGTTGAATGAAGAGCGCGACCGCAGGATCGTGCGATAGCTCGTCCAGTTCGGGAAGACGCGCAAGGTCGGGTACGGCAAAGAGCGGTACCTCGAAGAGGTGTTCTGCCCGCACATGCAAGATTTCACGGCTGGTAACTAGCATTTTCACATGTGGGCAACAGGCGAGTAATTCGGCTAGCAGAGCAGCGGAGCCTATCACATGTTCCATGTTATCCAGTAGCAAGAGGAGGCGTTTTTCAGAAAGCATGTCGAGCAAACGATCAAATAATGATAGACCACGCTCCTCGCGGATGCCGAGGGTCTGAGCAATCGCTGGCAAAACGTCATCCGTTGTACTTACCTGAGCCAGGGCTATGAAGTACACGCCGTCAGTGAACAGGTCAGCGCAAGCAGTGGCAATCTGTAATGCCAGGCGTGTTTTGCCGATGCCGCCAGTGCCGCTCAATGTTAGAAGGCGAACATCCGGTTGGCGCAAGAGTGCGGAGGCTTCGGCGAGTTCGCGCTGGCGTCCAATGAACGGCGTCGGTTGGCCGGGAAATGCATGGAGGATAGTGTGGCTGCCAGGTGTATTGAGCGCCGGGAAGTCGGCAGGAAGTCCGACGATGACGAGCTGGTACAGGTGATTGGGGCATTCGATATCTTTGAGCCGGTAAGCTCCCAGGTTTCGTAGGCTCACCCCAACGGGGAGGTCGTGTTCAATCAAGTCACGAGTCGTCCGGGAAAGCAGTACCTGTCCTCCATGCGCGGCGCTCATAACACGGGCCGCTTTGTGAACGTCCATACCAATATAGCCTTCGCCAGCTATCTCCGGCTCCCCTGTATTAATTCCCATACGGACACGTACCGTCACATTTTCCATGAAGACGGTGGAAAATAACGTGCGTTGTACATCAACCGCCGCGGAAACAGCATCGTTTGCACGGGCAAAAGCCACAAAGAAAGCATCGCCTTGCGTGTCAACGACAACCCCATTCCAGCGTTGGAACGCGGCCTGTAATAATTGTCTGCTCTCCGCCAGTACGTCTCCATATCGCTCTCCCACCTGTTGCAACAAACGTGTCGAGCCTTCTATGTCAGTAAAGAGCAGTGTCACAGTTCCTTGAGGCAGATTACCCACAGTCCCTCTTTCTCCTACCATGTGTCAGTGATGAATTATCCCTATTATACGCTATGAGGCCGTTTTAGAGAACATACTAAATGATGGGATAATAGGAGGTGAAATCAGAGTATTGGAAATTCCCAGGTTTATGGTATTCTCTCGTTATTATACGATAGCTTTCATCAATTATTCCAGGCACCGGAAAACACTTGACAAACCACAAATTAGTAGGTATTCTGTAAAGAGTAAACCCACATGTTACTGACACATCATCTCACAGGGAAGGAAGGTGCCGCTATGTTTCCATTTCAACACTACCTCAACATTGTCGCCAGAACACCTCGGCGAGCGAGAGCATGATGGCACCACTCTCCTATGAAGTATTCGAGCATACCGCCGACATTGGTCTGCATGCGTATGGCGCTACCCTGGAGGAATTGTTTGTACACGCCGCACAGGGTATGGAAAGCCTGATGGTCGCGCCAGAACAGATATGCGCAGAGATTCA
>DATGJV010000429.1:0-2940 GCA_035295005.1 Ktedonobacteraceae bacterium
CTGAATATGTGCCAGCACATAATCATCGTCGGTAATGTGCATGCCTGGTGGCAGGTCGTCGGGACGTTCATCACTGCTCAATTCAGTTGACGCTAGCGGCGGGATAGTACTGGTAGAGGCCACGGCAGTCCCTGTGGCACCCGCGGCCACCTTATGCGCATACACCTGAGATTCTAATGCAGGTGAGGGCTTCCAGATGGTAAAAATGCCTAGCAGTTGCGCACCAAGGATATCTGAGCGTAGCGAATCGCCAACCATTGCCGCCTCCTGCGGCGGGATATCGAGCGCATGCAAAACATGCAGAAAGATAGCGGGGTTGGGCTTGCGAATACCGAGATCAATAGAAATCGCTGTGTAGCGCAGGTCAAAATAATCGAGTAAGCCGAGCGTTTGCAAGTCTTCCTGAAATTTGGAACCGCCCCAGTGACGATTGGTGACGACGCCAAGTTGAAAGCCGCGCTGTTGTAGCTCTTTCAATGTTGGTAATACATCATCAAAGAGAGGTCGCGACCCTGGAATACGCACACGCAAACCTTCGAAGATAGCGGCACATTGCTGCTGATCAACGTTCTCAATACCCCACTGCTGAAGAACATGCGCAACGGCGATGGCTCCTTCAGGCTCAATTTCCGGATTGTCACAAACAAGGGTCAGCAGGTGTTTCTCAATAGCTTTGCGCAAACGTTTGCCCAGCGCCATATTGTCCAGTTCTGGTAAGCACGATGCATCGGTACAGGTGCGCAATAATGCTACGGCACGGTCATTCGCGTCATATTCCAGACGTTGCCAGACGTTAATATCTTTGCGTGACCAGAGGGTATCGCCAAGATCGAAGAGAATACAGCGAATAGTGCGTCCCGCGAGGGCTGGTATCAGTCTCCTGGACAAGTGACCTCCTCAATATGAATGGGAAGGATAACGAACACGTAGAGCGAAATGTGGCAAGATGCTTGCCACATTTCGCTCTACGTGTTCGTTATCCCATCTATCCATTACCGCGTATTAGCGAGATGCGGCTTCCTCTTCGGTAAGCACTTCATCCACAAGACCATACTCCACCGCCTGCGGTGCAGAGAGGTAGTAGTTACGGTCGGAGTCTTGCATGATGCGCTCAGGGGTCTGGCCTGTGTGCTTCGCAATGATATCGTAGATGCTACGGCGCAAGCGCAGGATTTCGCGTGCGGTAATCTCGATATCAGCCGCCTGACCTTCCGCGCCACCGAGTGGCTGATGAATCAGTACGGTGCTGTTCGGCAAGCAGAAGCGTTTGCCTTTCTCACCGGCGGTCAACAGTACGGCACCCATGCTCATTGCCATGCCCATGCACACCGTTGAAACATCCGGCTTCAGCATCTGCATGGTATCGTAAATGGCGAGGCCGGCATAAATGCTGCCACCGGGCGAGTTAATGTACATGTTGATATCTCTGGACGCATCCTCGCTTTGCAGGTAGAGCAACTGAGCTACCGTGATATTGGCGACGGTATCATCAATTGGCGTACCAATAAAGATGATGCGCTCTTTCAACAGGCGAGAGAAAATGTCCCAGCCACGCTCGCCGCGTGGTGTTGACTCGACAACATTGGGGACGTATACCCCTCTGGGTTCCAAAACATCGCGAGTTTCCTTTTTCCACTTAGGGTCCCGTGGGTCAAAAAGTGTACCCATATATGCTCCTTTAATTTTAAACGGCATTGCTTTTGCTACGGATATTGAAAAGCGTCACCGATAGTAAAAAACAAAATGTGCAGAGGTCCCCCGCTTGCGCGGGATATTACGATTATGATAGCACCTGCAAGAAATAAACGCAAGAATCCTTTGCTATATTTTTCAGGCTCATGGATTATTGCTGAGGTCAGGGTATTCTGGCCCCTTTTTAGACGACGCCGGTTCCATGACACGCTTCACATATTACCTCTGTATAGATGACGCCGTACTCACAAAGAGCGCAGCTTTCTAAGTTTTCATTGCCATCATCATCGTAAGTAATGATTTCACCGGTTCCCTGGCATTTGCGACAGGGCGCAGTCAGGCTAAGTGTCCCCGCCCCGCTACAAAATTCGCATGCAGGCATCTATTTCCCCCCGGTGTATGGCTCCCGGCGCGGATTGTGCGGGCGATAATCTATAGCACCATTCATGTTAATTGTTGTTACAAGAGCAGCATCGTTCATACGCGAAAGAATGCGTGCATCAAGTCCATTCAGACCCAGTTGATTTGCAGTAATGACGGTCGGGAAGCTAGAATTGTACCGGTAGTTGAGCAACTGGAACAGCTTTTCGCTGGCCCACGGCGAGCTTTGATGTGCGCCAAGATCGTCCAGCACCAATAATTCGGCTTCGCGCATTTTAGCGAAACGCTGGTCATACGCCTCCGTTGCGTTGGAACCAAATGTTGAGCGCAAGTGCGCCAGCAGGTCAGGAACGACCGTGAAAAGCACGACAGCCCCGGCTTTCAAATTCTGGTTCGCAATAGCCGCCGCGAGGTGCGTTTTGCCACAGCCATTCGGCCCAATCATTACAAACCAACCCTGGGGAGCATCGGCGAATGCAAGGGCATGTTTAAAAGCTTCTTTCACTGAAGTAGAGATGCCGGGAGAGCGAACATTAAAGTTCGTGAAACTACTGTGTTGGAATGCGCTTAAATCGGAGAGTTCAAGCAACTCTTGTCGGCGCTTTTCGCGTCGTTCCGCCTCTTTACATGCACAGGCAACGGGTTTGCCGAAGTTTGGGTCGCCGACAGGAACATTAGCGCGTAAGTAACCCGCACCCTTACAGATAGGGCAAACGTTACGACGCGATGCAGATGTATTGGTGGCGCTGGCCGTTGGCACCTGTCCATCGGGAAGCCGTATTGGTTGGGGCGGGCGCCTTTGTTCCTGTGGCATGTCGCGTGTCATATTCACGATAGTCTGCGGGTCCAATGGCTGCGTGTGGCGAT
>DATGJV010000430.1:0-6145 GCA_035295005.1 Ktedonobacteraceae bacterium
CCGATGGCGTGTGGGCGCAGGTGAAGGCGGCTGTGCAGATCGTTGAGCAGCAGACGGGCAAGCATTTCGGCTCCAGGCAGAATCCGCTGCTCGTTTCAGTGCGTTCGGGCGCGAAGTTCTCCATGCCGGGCATGATGGATACCGTACTGAACCTCGGTATCAACGACGAGACGGTACAGGGACTGGTGGCGCTGACGGGCGACGAGCGTTTCGCCTACGATGCGTACCGCCGCTTTATTCAGATGTTCAGCAAAATCGTGCTGGATACCGACCCCAAAGACTTCGAGGAGGTGCTGGAACAACATAGAAAGAAGGCGGGTGTCAGGACCGATGCTGAGATTCCAGCGAGCGAACTCAAAGTACTGGTCAGCGAATTTAAGCAGATTGCCGAGCGGCAATCCGGCGAACCGTTTCCCACCGATGTCTACCAGCAGTTGAGCAAGGCAATTGAGGCCGTTTTCTCCTCGTGGAACAATAAACGCGCTATTGACTACCGTAACTTCAACAAAATCGCGCATGACCTGGGAACTGCTGTCAATGTGCAGAGCATGGTTTTCGGCAATATGGGCAATGATAGCGGTACTGGCGTGGCCTTTACACGCAATCCCGGCACGGGCGAGCATGGAGTGTATGGCGAATATCTGCTCAATGCGCAAGGCGAAGATGTGGTTGCAGGTATCCGCACGCCGTCAAAGATTGACCGCTTGCAGGAGGATTTGCCGCAGGTCTACGAACAATTCCAGGAAATCGCACGCCGTCTTGAGGAGCATTATCGCGATATGCAGGACCTGGAATTCACCGTCGAAAAAGGTCACCTCTATATGCTTCAGACGCGCTCGGCCAAACGCAACGCACAGGCAGCCGTGAAAGTCGCCATTGATATGGAAGCCGAAGGCGTGATTACGCAAGAAGAGGCATTGATGCGCGTTGACCCGATTCAGGTCTATCACTTGCTGTTGCCGCGTTTCGATGAAGAGGATAAGAAACAGGCGGCGAAAGAGGGGCGATTACTGGCGAAAGGCTTGAATGCATCACCTGGCGCGGCCAGCGGCAAGGCAATTTTCGATGCCGACCGCGCTGAGGAACTGGGAAAGGCTGGTACCGCCGTGGTACTGGTACGCCCGGAAACCAGCCCCGATGATGTGCATGGCATGCTTGTCGCGAAAGGTATTCTGACCGCACGCGGCGGCGCGACCAGCCACGCGGCAGTCGTGGCACGCGGTCTCGGCCTTCCCTGCGTAGCAGGGACTGAAGGTATTCGCGTGAACGAAGCTGAGCGATTGTTCCACGTTGTTGGTTCCGACATTGTGATTCGTGAGGGTGACGATATCTCGATTGACGGCGGCAGCGGCGAAGTGTTCGCGGGCATCATCAAAACGGTTGACGCCGATTACGAGAACGAGGCAGACCTGCAAAAATTGCTGGGCTGGGCCGACCAGCACCGCCGCCTAGGCGTCTGGGCCAACGCGGACTATCCTCGCGATGCCCAGAAAGCGATCACCTTTGGAGCCGAAGGTATCGGTCTCTGCCGTACCGAGCATATGTTTATGGAGACGGAGCGTCTGCCCATCGTGCAGAAGATGATACTCGCTAAAACGGTGGAAGAGCGCCAGGCCGCACTTGACCAGTTACTGCCTTTCCAACGCAGCGACTTCAAAGGTATCTTTGAGGCAATGGTCAATCCACAGACCGGCGAAGGCTATCCCGTCGTCATTCGCCTGATTGACCCACCACTACACGAGTTCTTGCCTTCCTATGAGGAACTGCTGGTGGAGGTTACACGGCTGGAGGACAAACAGGCTCTCAAAAGGAGTAAGAAAGACAAAAAAGATAAGAAGGCCAAAAAAGCCAGGAAAAAGCTCGACAGGGAACTTGAAGAGAAACGTGCTTTGCTAGAGGCAGTCGGAAGCATGCGCGAAATGAACCCGATGCTGGGCCTGCGCGGTTGCCGCCTGGGCTTGTTGTTCCCCGAAATCAACGTCATGCAGACACGGGCCATTCTCGAAGCGGCCCGCGAACTGGCGCAAGAGGGGAAGAAAATTCATCCCAAGATCATGATTCCTCTGGTAGGACACGTCAACGAACTCAAAGAGGTGCGCCGCCAACTCGAAGCCGTCGCCAAAGAGATTACGTCGGAGGCTGGAAGTGCTGTCGAGTACAAGTTTGGCACGATGATCGAATTGCCGCGTGCCGCTCTGACCGCCGGACAGATTGCTCCGGTGGCAGACTTCTTCAGCTTCGGCACCAATGATCTGACGCAAACGACCTTCGGTTACAGCCGCGATGACGCGGAAGGCAAATTCTTGCTGCGCTACATTGACGGACTGGACGAGCCGGGCCTTGATACCAAAGTCAAGATTCTGCCGCTCAACCCGTTCCAGACGCTGGACCGCGATGGCGTCGGCCAATTGGTACAAATGGCGGTCGAGAACGGTCGCAAGGCGAATCCGAACCTGGAACTGGGTATCTGCGGCGAACATGGCGGCGACCCAAACAGTATCGAGTTCTGCCACATGATCGGCCTCGATTACGTCAGTTGTTCCCCCTATCGCGTCCCCGTTGCGCGTCTCGCAGCCGCTCAGGCCGCGTTGACCGGTAGCGAGAAGGATAAGTAGGAGTAGTACAAACAAAAACACCGGCCAAAGCGCAACTTTGGCCGGTGTTTTTGTTTGTACTACTCAGAAGATTTTAGAGAAGGAAACTTAAAAAAGCCAGCTTGCGTAAAGTGGTGATCGGTTGTGAGTGCGTCCGTCATCCCATATTTGGTCATCACAACAAAACTGCTAGCATCAACAAGCGACCATTCTTTGTCAATACGAGCTTTTAGTAGTATCCATGCCTCCGCGTCAAGTTCAGTATTCATATGAATAACTTCGACATGAGGAGCAGATTTTAGCGCATCAATAAACAGAACAATCTGTTGACGAGAAATGCGCGAGCGGCTTGTCAGTAGTGCAACAAGCTCGGCAATAATATAATTTGTTGTTACGAGAAGACGTTGTCGGGTAAGTGCCTGTTGGTAAGCAGTTTGTACCTCGTGATGGAGAATCGTGCTACGATCAGCCAGATAAGCCCATCCTGATGTATCAACAAAAAGACTATTTCTTGTTGCCATTCTGTTCCCCACGCCTACTATTACGAGCAAAGTACTCATCGTGCCGCTCGATCCAGCCGGGATCATCATTGCCGCTATCAAATGCACCTATGAATGGTGCAAGAGGATCTGAAGACGGATTGTAGGACACCTTTTGAATAGCAACCATTGAATCAGTATGTTTCAATTGCTCCACACCATCCTTTAACAAAGCGGTGAGAAGCGCGTCAGGAGTTTGACCATGTTGTGATGCATAAGCAACAAGTTCAGTATAGATATCATCAGGAACCT
Organism: Ktedonobacteraceae bacterium; assembly: GCA_035295005.1. Taxonomy (GTDB): domain Bacteria; phylum Chloroflexota; class Ktedonobacteria; order Ktedonobacterales; family Ktedonobacteraceae; genus DATGJV01. The sequence continues at coordinate 3,386 of DATGJV010000430.1, forward strand.
GGAAAATGTGGCCCATATTACTTGCTCCTTATCGTAAATAAATACGATGATTGTTGATGTTGTTGATAATAGAACAATGCAGTCTTCTTGTCAATCAGAGATTCTCTCAATACCCCCTCTGTACGTAAATGCCGCCACTGCCAGTCTTAACGGTGAGTTGCGCTTGTGGCCCGCTGCCTGGTCGCGGGTTGGCAAAATCGTTCACGACTTTCCCAGATCCTGTTCTCGCGCTCAGGTTTAACAAGGCATCGGGTGGCAACAGCATACGGACAGCACCACTGCCGGTTCGAAACCGATAGTAGCCGCGAGGATCGAGAGCGCCCGTAAAGCGAATTGCGCCACTGCCAGTCTTGAACTCGGCTCCGCGAGTCAGCATAGCACGTTCAATTTCTATTCTCCCGCTTCCGGTTGAGACCGTTACCTGTCCAGCGATATCCATCATAGCAATCCTGCCGCTCCCAGTTTTCAATGCTATCTGTCCTCGCAGATCGCTTGCCTCGATTCTGCCACTGCCGGTGCGTAGCCGGATATCTCCATGAACGCTCTGGAGAGTCACCCTGCCTGAGCCATTGGATACCTGTAGATCGCTAGATTCCGGCACCGTTATCTCAAAATCAATATTTTGCATACCAAATTGAAAAAAGTTCCACCCGGAACGGGTCGAGATGTTGATCGCATCACCTTGCTGTCCATACTGCACTTGCATCTTCTCAAGATTGACCCCGATACCACTGGCTCGTTTCGTAGCGGCCACTGTGACAAAGTTTTGTTCACCTCGCCGAATAGTAACCGTGCCAGATGTGTTGTTCAGTAGCAGCCGCGGATGTTCCATGACCTCGAATGTTTGTACAGGCATCGGTTGCGTTACGACGCGCCAGTTGGAAATAGCGACAAAAGCCCCTATGATAGCGAGAATCCCACCAATAGTACCCAGGAATGACCAGCTTAGATGGCCGATAATGATACCGAAAACGTTGCCGAAGATGAGCAGGACACACAGCAAGACGATGAACGTCAGTATCCACTGGAAACCGCGATTTCCAGCCTGTCGCGGGCGAATCTTTTCACCTTCTTGAAACCACGAATCTATTGAATCCTGGCCACTATAGCCCTCCGCATATGGGCGTTCCGCGTATTCCTGTCGCGGCGGTACCTGCGATTGACGCTGTTCGCGAGCATCGGTATTGCTTGCCCGCTTGTCGGGCGGGATATATTCTGGTGGACGAAAAGCACCTTCCTGCTCTTGCATGTCTACTCCTTGAACGGATATATCGGGTAAAAACACATTACCATCATATCTCATCATGTCAAAAAGGAACATGATAAGCATAGTGTGCTATCGCAGAGGGGTAGATTGCTATCTACCCCTCTGCGAGTAATATCATTCTGGTCATTCCGGGCATCAGTGGTGCTGCTAATGATGCTCGCAATGATCTGCTGACGGTGGAACGTCAAGAGCTGGATTGCCATTGAAAAAGCCAGATGGTTTGAGAGAGAAGCCAACAACCTCTACCGGCATAACGGGCCAGTCTTCGGGACGCACGACATGGTTTGACCCGAAGGTATACCAGACGACCAGATCAGCGTTCTCCAACGGGCGATTCTGCTGCACATAGGCCGGCAAGCCATCCCCGCCCTGCTGCTGATTCGGGTAGTCTCCCGCGGCATAGCGTTCAGATGGATCATAGGCAGTTACCCAGAAGTGGCTGCGGGTGAAGCCGCCGCGCTGCCATTGCGGCGAATTTTCATGGAAAAAAGGGAAAGCGTTACCCATCGGCATCAGTTTGTAGGCAACGGGTTGGCCCTGTCCGTTCAGCGATGAGGGGTTGATGATTTTCCAGTAGCGGGCGCTGCGTGGTTCAATCGTGCGTTGCGCCTGGCTTTCCGTTGCCAGCAGCGTTTCTTTTGCGACCCACGCATTGCCACGCGGGTTTTGCTCCGGCCCCCAGGGAAGTGGCTCACAATTGACCTCGACCGCCGAATTCTGCTGCCCATCGAGCATGAAATCCAATCTGACGTTGAAGTAGTGCTGGTGATTGGGGCCGTACAGTTCCGGGGCAACCAGCGTGCCTGAAATGGGACGAACTCCGGGCGCGATGGCCGCGGGAGCGATAATACCGGTCAGCTTGATCTCGTACTGAATCGTTCCATCCTGATAGAGGTACCAGTAAAAGCCATACTCGTAGTTGCCAACAGTAGAAATGGAGGAGATGACCAGACGGCGCGAGCGGCGTACCTCTGCTCGCGTCGAGCCATCCGGGTTGTATTCAAGATGCTTCCAGAGAATGCTGAAATCCTCCTCGTGCATACAGATGGCATGCTTGAGCGGAACCACCTCCCCTGCTGCGTCGTTCAAGGTGACGTCGAAATAGTGGATTTCGCCCAGGCAGTCGCAGCCAGGCTCTAAACTGTTCGCCAGCACACCAATGCCAACCTCGCCCGTGTCGAACACGTTCTTGAAGTTGTGCGACGGGGATGCATCACCATAGGGCACGTACATCTCGGAGAGAGATGCACGGTAGAGTAGCGGGCGGTAATGTCCCTGGTCCAGGTACTCCACGAGGTGCAGTACCAGTCCCTCTCGCGGCGTAAAACCAACCCTGAAGCGCCATTTTTGCCATGTGACCTGCTGACCGTCAACCTGAAAACTGGTTCCTTCGGGCTGCGTAATCGAGATAGGTTTCACGTCGGTACGGACGCCTTCAGGAAACGAGGGGACATTTGTCACAGAAGTGATGCCCTCGGCGGTGTAGTTGCCCG
>DATGJV010000431.1:0-2672 GCA_035295005.1 Ktedonobacteraceae bacterium
GTAGGAAGACGATCCCCGCAAGGATACTGAGCAATAAAAGGTATCGCTTTTGTAGGCTTCTCTTTGACCTTGCACGTTGATGTCGTTGCTCCATTATGCCCGTGAAGATAAACTATCCTCACAAAGCAAGGCGACAGTGCCGGGTTGTTTGCTACGTGTACATTGGTGTGTCCAGATATTGCCGTTCGTTGGACTGAACGTGCCAGAGCTGTCCCTTGAGCAAAAATCAGCAAGAACGCGAGTAGAACGATCGTGGATAACAGAATTCCCTTACGCTGCATGTGACACTCCTTCTGCCTACCTGAATGAGAAGTACTGTTACTTCTCTTTTTGCTACAAAAGCTGTTGTAGCATATTTCTAAGATACCATAGCCGTACCGTAATGAGATAGGCTTGAGATAGGCTTGTATAAGGCTTTTCTTATTTTCAGGCTTTTGAGGAGCAAATTTCTGGTAAGAACATCAATACGTCAACAATGTGCCAACCAGCATCTCCCAGAAACGTTCTGTATCCAGAGCATATCCAACAAAGGCGTTCGGCTCTTCTCCCGATTTTCCGTACACATCACAAACCGTGCGCCCGGAAGTCCATTTGCCCTTCGTCTCAATTTCTACGCGCATGTTGTGGCTATGGAGAATAGTCGGGTCAATAATAGCAGCGACGGCGCATGGATCATGTACAGGCGGCGCGGGAAAACCGAATACATTACGATAGGTCGCGCCGAAGAAGTCGAGCAGACCAACCACAAAATCTGCCACGGGACGTTGTGCTACCCGCAATTGCTGCAAAATATCTTCCGTCGCCAGCGCCTGATGTGTCACTTCAAGCGGGGACATGGTGATGGGGCGGCCACAGTCAAAAACGATAGCGGCGGCTTCAGGATCGGCCCAGATATTGAACTCACCGGCAGGTGTGGCGTTACCGACGCCGATAGCGCCACCCATCAGCGAAATGGCCGAAATTTTGGGGATTATCGCCGGTTCGCTGCGTATGGCCGTGGCAATATTGGTCAGTGGGCCAGTTGGCACCAGCGTAATATCGCCATCTGAGTGCAACAACATATCAATCAATAGCTCAACGGCATGCTGTGATACCGGTTCGATATCGGGGTCGGGAAGCTGTGGCCCATCCATGCCTGATTCGCCGTGAATATCAGGAGCGTGTCTTGCTTTGCGTACAAGCGGACGCTCTGATCCCTTCGCAATAGGAACGTTGCGGATATTCGCCAGCGAGCAGACTTTGAGCGCGTTGAGCGTGGTTTTGTCCACCGATTGATTGCCCGCGACAGTAGTGATGGCAAGAAGTTCAATCTCAGGATGATGAGCTGCGAGGAGAATGGCGATGGCGTCATCATGTCCTGGGTCGCAATCAAGAATGATTTTGTGTGTCATCTGTTGTTTCCCTACAATGGCCTCTCTAAGAATTTGATGTTTCCACATAGTAGCATGCCAAACAGTGCATTACAAGACAAGTGATGTTGTCGTGGGCCACTTGTCAATCCTCTCGGCAACTTAAACAACCGGGCTTGCTCTCGACGCTCTGCCCCGCGATTGTTATAATGAGTAGAGAGAACATCACAGCACATACACGAGGAGAATATTCTTGTCATCACATATAGCGCATACATCACACATACATGGCAATCTGATCATTGGTCAATCAGGCGGAGCAACCGCCGTTATAAACGCAAGTCTCGTTGGAGCTTTCAATGAAGCAATGAAGGATGAGCGCATTGAGGGTATATACGGAATGCGTTATGGCATTCAGGGGCTGCTGGATGAACAAATTATTGATTTGCGACAGCAACCTGCCACTATCTGGTCACAGCTGCTTGCCACGCCGTCTGCCGCGCTTGGCACTTGCCGCTATAAATTGAAAGATGAGGACCCGGCACGGATCATTGCTATTTTTCGCCGCTACAATATTCGCTACCTGCTCTACATCGGCGGCAATGACTCGGCGGATACCGCGCATAAAGTAGCTGAAGCGGCGAGAGGGAATAACTATGAACTGTACGCGATCAGTATTCCCAAGACGATTGACAACGACCTGCCCTTTACCGACCATTGTCCCGGCTATGGCAGTGCGGCACGTTTCCTGGCTATGGCAACGATAGATTCGACGATGAACACGATATCTATTCCAACACACTATCCGGTCAAAGTCATTGAAACAATGGGTCGCGACGCTGGCTGGCTCACAGCATCAACGGCGCTGGGGAAACGCGACGATGTTGACCCTCCACATATTTTGCTATTACCAGAACAGCCATTTAATCAGGAGCGTTACCTGGAGCAGGTTGAGGCCGTCTATCGTCGCATAGGATATGTAATTATCGTGACAGCCGAGGCTATACAAGACGAGAAAGGTCAACCGCTTGGAGCATCCGGGCAGGTAGGCAATGATGCCTTCCAGCATCCCTTGCTAAGCGGTGCAGCGCAATTTCTGGTAGAATTAGTGAAGCAGCACCTGAAATTGCGAGCGCGTTTTGATAAACCCGGCGACTTACAACGCATGGCCTCAAACGCTATCTCGTCCATTGATCGGGACGAGGCATATCTTGTGGGTCAGATGGGAGTTCGCGCTGTGATGAATGGTGAGAGCGATAAAATGGTAACACTGATACGCGAGACAACGCCGTCCTATTCCTGCACAACCGGGTTAGCAGAGCT
>DATGJV010000432.1:0-2838 GCA_035295005.1 Ktedonobacteraceae bacterium
ACATGGAAAGCTGGATAGAAAAGCGTTGGCAAGGGTCCCATGTATGGGTGAGTGACGTTAAAACCGCCCCACTCTTCGGGAGTCAGAGCATCGAAAATAGCAAGCATCTGGTCGGAATCGGACTTGAGACGGGCGATAGCCTCCTCACGTGGTAGGCTGCGAAAAGCCTGGGCATTCTCGTTGAGTCGTTCGCCCATAATCAACAGACCGAGGGCATCCGCCGCTTCGCCTTTGCGGGCTACATCCCAGCGCGAAAGATAGCCTTCCGTTACATCAATCATGTGACCAACTATGTCACGCACTTCCCATTCGGTGCAGCGCGTCTGCACGTTCCAGTTGTTGGGATCATCAATGATCGTGAAGAAATTGGCGCGTTCGCCGCGCACTACATCGAGTACGGTATCCTTTGCGCTGTAATCCATCGAGTTGTAAGCCATAATAGCCTCCTTTTCGTATAGACTTTCCTGCGGCCAGTCCGCAGTTCTTCGATTTGTGCGTACATCCATGTATCGCACATTCATGTAATCGGTGATGGTCATCCATTGAAAGTATACACCTTCGTATGCTTCGTTGAAACGTCACAAGGATTGGATTACCTCTTGCTGAGAGGTTTTAAGACGAAATCGTATGCCACTTTGTAAAAAGGCGCGGTGACATTGTAGCGGGCAGCTTCTTCTGCTGAGTCGTGACGGACAAAATCAACGATCAGCGAGTCCTTCGTGCCAAAGACAGCATCCGAGTCGAGATAGGGGTCGCCCTTGACGAACAGGTGGGTCGTGACCGGTGCAAAACCATCTGCTGATATGAGCAGGTGAATATGGGCCGGGCGGAAGGGGTGACGGCCCAGTACGCGGAGTAATTGTCCAACCGGGCCGTCATCAAGGATAGAGTAGGAGACGGGTTTGATGCCTACGAAGCAGTAGCCCCCAGCGCTGTCAGTGAGGAACTTGCCACGCAAATTCATGTCGGGCTGCTCAGGGTCCTGTTGCTCGTACAACCCGTTCTCGTCCGTTTCCCAGATGTCGAGTGTTGCGCCAGCAATGGGTGTGCCAGAGGTGGACAGTACCTTGCCCGTCACCACAACTGGTTCGCCCCGGCCATCTTTGCTGATCGTAGCTCCCACTGGCAGTTCCTGCGCACCTTCGCGGTAGAATGGGCCGAAGATTGTACTCTCGGTTGCCCCATCTTGCGAGCGATGATTGATGGCATCAACCAGCATCGTTACACCTGTGATATCGGAAAGCAAAATAAACTCCTGGCGTTTCTCGTCGCACAACTGACCAGTTCTGGTCAGGAACTGAATTGCCGTCGCCCATTCCTCCTGAGTGGGTTCGACCTCACGAATAAAAGCATGGAGATGTGAGATGAGGCTGGTCATTACACTATGCAACCGACGATCAGGCGCATGCGCCATACTGTCCAGCACATTCCGGGTAATCTGCTCCTCGGTATTGTTGCTCATGGTCTACCCCTTCCTTAGTTATGCAGACGTTGCCAATCGCTTGCCCGTTTTTCCTCTTCCTGTAACGAGTTTGTACATCCCAGGGTGTTCTACGCTTGACAATCTCAACTAAAAAGTGTATACACTTCTTATAACACGCTTTTGGGTCGTCGTCAATCATCACTTTTTTATCATCTTTGTCAGTAGCAAAACCGGTCTTATTCATCGTGCCGTGAGGGGACTTCACGTATGCCGCTCGAGTCTATACATACAGCCGAAGGAAGAATTATCATTGGTCACGTGCATAAGCATCTGCGGCAGCGGATTCTTGATGGGACGCTACCGCCGGGGGCTGTACTCTCTCAAGTTCAGATTGCGCAACAATTAGGGGTAAGCCGTACCCCGTTGAGAGAGGCGCTGCGTCTTCTGCAAGAGGAGCGGCTTGTCGTGGCCGAGCATAATCATCGTGTGCGTGTGGCTGATATCAATCTGCAAGAACTGGAATCGCTCTATGCCAGTCGCATTATGCTCGAATCACTTGCCCTTGCACTTACTATTCCTCTTCTCTGCGAGAATGACTTCGACGCACTTGACCAGTCCATCAACGTTATGTGCGCTGCCAGCACCCAGGGCGATACGGATGCGTGGGAACAGGGAAACAGACAATTCCATGCACTCCTCGCGATCCATGCGGAGGAGCGCATACGCCAGACGATCAAACGCTCAATTGAGGCCAGCGAGCGTTACCGTCGTATAAAGTTACAAACAGTTCCACATGCACGGGCAGTGGCCGATGCAGAGCATGCCGCTATTCTTGCCGCCTGCCGCGAACAAAAGCCGGATATGGCGGTGAAACTGCTCGCCCGCCATCTCGCCCGTACAGCTTTTACTGTCGTCGCCCAGGTTGCCCCTGAATATGAGCCAACGGCAGTGCGCACAGCACTCAGACTCATTACAGGAGAAGCGGACAATGCAAGCCAACCTGAGTAAGCGGAAACTGAGAAGGGAGGAACTATTTCTCTTTCCTGAACCTATTTTTTTTCACTGAAATGAAATGAATGCACGACATGTTGTGCGCAAAGGAGGCAACCTGTGGCACTCAAGCGGACTTTGTTACAGAACGGCTGTGTCATTACCGTTGATAAGGCCCTCGGCAACTTCTGGCGGGCTGATGTCCTCATCGAAGGAACGAAAATCGCAGCAATTGGACCGGATCTCGGGGTAACCGACGCCGAGATCATTGATGCCTCGCATATGATCGTTATGCCGGGGCTTATTGATACCCATCGCCATCTCTGGGAAGGCATCCTGCGTAACATCTCAGCAGATGGGATTCTCGCCAATTACTTCCCCGATGTTCTCGGCGTGCTTGCGCCGGTGTACCGGCCCGAGGATGC
>DATGJV010000433.1:0-4802 GCA_035295005.1 Ktedonobacteraceae bacterium
GACTTCCGTCTCCGAAGGTGGTGCAGAAACGGCTGGAGTAGGGGGAATAGGTGGAGCAGCCTCTTGAGGTGCTTTACTTCGGGCTTCTTCAGGCGCAGGTGTGCCAGCAGGAGCGGAAGGCGCACCCCGTTGTTGCTCAAGCACATCTTCAATATCGTCACGGACAATACGGCCACCGGGGCCAGTTCCCTGTATCTGACTCAGGTCAAGGTTGTGTTCTTCGGCCATCCGACGGGCCAGAGGGGATGCTTTGGCCGCTCTGCCATTGCCATTACTGCTACTGGCGTTCTCAGCGTTGTCAGGACTTTTGCTCTGAGTAGTTGCCTCTCGTGGTGGTGCGCTCCCGGAGGCGACAGAACTCTCGCTCTGTGTACTCGCCTCTTCCGCCCGTGTGCTTTCCGCCGAAACTGGAGTCGCTGCCTCTTCCTGACCCGCCTCATCTGCACCTGTTTTTGCCGCAGTAGATGCGGGCTGCTCAGCCTTCGCACCGGAACCAATAATTGCTACTACCTGACCGATAGGCACCGTTTCCCCCTCCTGCACCTTTATTTCTTGCAGCGTGCCAGCCTCGTATGCCTCCAAATCCATTGTGGCCTTGTCCGTCTCGATTTCCGCCAGAGTATCGCCCTTCTTGATCTCATCACCGGGTTTCTTTAGCCAGTGGCTGATGGTCCCCTCTTCCATCGTATCGCTGAGCCGGGGCATTGTTACTTCACTCATCGTTTACCCCCTCCTTCTGCGAGGCGTCAGTTCGTTGATGGCTTCAATCAACTGCTTCGCCCCGGTGAGCGTTGCCAGCTCCAATGGCTTGGAGTAGGGCAGCGGTACTTCCAGACTTGCGACACGTTTGATCGGCGCGTCCAGATCGTCAAACGCCTCTTCCTGCAACAGCGCGGCGATTTCCGCCCCGATGCCATACGAGCGCCAGTCTTCTTCAAAGACAATCGCCCGGTTCGTTTTCCTGACCGAGGCGAGAATGGTCTCATGATCGAGCGGTCGTAAAGAGCGCAGGTCCACTACTTCAATGCTCAGGTGATTTTCCTGTTCCATGCGCCGCGCTACATCCAGCGCCACGACTGCCATACGGGAGTAGCTAATCACAGTCAAATCCGTTCCCTCTCTGGTTACTTTTGCCTTGCCAATTGGAACGGTATAGCCATTATTGGACACTTCGCCTTTCGTGTTGTAGAGAGCAAGATTCTCCAGAAAAATCACTGGATTGTTATCTCGTACCGACGTGTGTAGGAGTGCTTTGGCATCAGCAGGTGTGGAGGGAGCTACAACCTTGAGACCGGGTACATGCGCGAACCAGACTTCCAGATTTTGCGAATGAGTTGCCGCCAGTTGATTGCCGCCTCCGCCGGGAGTACGAATCACCAGAGGAATCGGACATTGACCCCCAAACATGGAGTAGATTTTTGCCGCGTGGTTGACGATCTGATCCATCGCCAGGACGATAAAGTTGATGGTCATGATCTCCACGATTGGGCGTAGCCCCAGCATTGCTGCCCCGGTTGCCATCCCCACAAAGCCATTCTCGACAATCGGCGTGTCTACCACCCGTTTGGGGCCGAACTCGTTCAAAAGCCCTGCCGTTATCTTATACGACCCCTCGAAGGTACCAATCTCCTCACCGAGCAGAAACACGTTCTCATCATTTAGCAATTCTTCCCGCAGCGCGTCATGCAGCGCCTGCCGGTAGGTGATTTCAGCCATGCTTATTCCCCTTTCGCCGTATCATCAGGCGCATAGACATACTCCTGCAAACCCTGCATGAAAGTTTCCACTGAAGGGAACGGACTCTCATCAGCAAATTTGACCGCGGCATCAACTTCCTGCTCCACCCGTTCCTCAATCTCATGAAGACCATCCTCATCAATAAGTTTTGCTGCCTCAAGTCGAGCCGCGAACGTCGCGATAGGGTCATTGGCACGGCCTTTTTGCACGATCTCTTTGTCTCGATAGCGATCCGGGTCTACCACCGAATGACCACGGAAGCGGAAACTTACAGCTTCAATCAGGCACGGTTCGTGTTCTTCACGTGCAATCTTTGCCCCTTTGCGCATTGCGTCCCGCACTGCCAACACATCGTTGCCGTCCACACGCCAGCTTTGCATATCATAGGCGCATGCTTTGCGGTACAATTCACTGACGGCAGAACCCTGCTCTACGCGCAGACCCATGCCATACAGATTGTTGACCACGAAGTAGATAATGGGCAGGTGATAGATTTTGGCAAGGTTGAGCGATTCATGAAAGGCTCCCGTATTCGTGGTGCCATCACCCATTTGACAGGCCACAACCTCCTTAGAACCGCGATACGCGATGGCAAATGCTGCTCCCGTAGCCGGAGGTATCTGTCCCCCGACAATCGCGTACCCACCCATAAAGTGGCGTTCGAGGTCGAAGAGATGCATAGAACCCCCGCGCCCATGTGAACAACCCGTCTCCTTACCAAATAACTCCGCCATGACGGCCTCTGGCGAGATACCCCGTCCAATCGCATAGCCATGTTCGCGATAGTTTGTGTACACGTAATCTGCCGGTTCCAGCCCATCACAGAAGCCAACGACCGTTGCCTCCTCACCTAGATTGAGATGGCAATAGCCGCCAATCTTGGCCCTGTTATACATTTCACCAGCTTTTTCCTCAAAGCGGCGTACAAGCACCATCTGGTGATAGTAGTTCAGCAGCGTATCGCGATCCTCACCTTCAGGCAGTGGCTGTCCAGCCTGCTCGCGGACAGATGTCGCGCTCTGCGCATCCGCTTGCTGTTTGCTTTTCGTATCCAAGATACACCTGATCCTTTCCTGTCAAAAGCGGGGAGAACAGGCGGAGATTACCCGTCCTTGCCCATCCGGCCAACGCGAAAAACCGGGTCTGACACCCACGAGGGGCGTTTTCAAATAAGCGTCTATGAGCCTGGAGACATCGCCTCTGACGAAAGCGGCATTTCGCTTGCCCCACAGCGCGGACAAAGCTCCGGCGGTTCTTCGCTATGTATCACTTCCCCACATACAGGACATATCCAGTGTCGTGCCTCCTCTCTCACCAGGTCAGCCCGGCTTACAATGCCCATCAACCGTCCTTGATCCAGCACCGGCAACCGTTTGATGCGCTCATTCACGAGAATATGCCGCACCTCTTCCAGCTCGGTATCCGGCGTAATACTAATCACCCCGCGAGTCATAATCTCGCCGACCGTCTTTCCCTCTTTGCTAATGACATCGTACTCCGTCACCACCCCCACTACCACATTCTCCCCATTGACGACTGGCAGACCGCTAATACGATGCTTCGAAAGCAAGCGTGCCGCCTGCTGCTTCGTCTGCTGTTCCGTGACCGTAATCACTTTCGTAGTCATAACCTCTTCGGCTCTCATCTGTTCGTATCCCTCCTCCTGGCAGTCACCATATACTCAACAAATCGCTTGATGCGCTCTTTAATATGGTATCACCTTGCCCTGTAAATAGTCACGTTTCAGGAAGGTATTTTGAGACTATATGTTCTCTGGGGCGATTCAATATTTTCAGCTTATTAGTGAGTAATGAGTCGCGTTCTGCTTATTGAAAAATTTCCCTTGTTTGCCTTTCGGTAGCTTACCCCTCAAAATATTGCAGATAAGGCCGCTCTGCCTCCCACATCTCATCAAACATCTCGCTTATCTCAGCGGGAGAGCAAACGGCGGCAGTGAGTGGATCGAGCATCAAGGCATAGCGTGCGGCCTCTTTCTCGCGTTTGAGTAGCGCATCACGCATCAAGGAATGTACGGTCATGTGTGCGCGGTTCCACCCGGCCAGTTGTTCGGGCAAGGAGCCAAAGTGGCACGGCTGCACGCCGTTCTGATCCACCAGACAGGCGACTTCTACGCAGCCATCGGGCAGGTTGTCTATCAGACCGGCGTTGCGCACGTTCCCGTAAATCACCGTTGGTCGGTGCATCAACACTGCCTCGATGATCAATGATCCGTATTCGTGGCTGCGGGTAAAAGGAATATCGCGTGTACCGGCCAGCATTTCCCGAATAGAGGTATCATTTTGTTCACGCCAGGTGGGCCAGTTATTTGCGTAAAATCCCGTCTCTCCCAGATAGCCCGCCCGGCAGTACCGTTCAATCAGTTCAGGCCGTTTGCGGAAGTACGGGACATACTCCGAAAAGTGTCCGCTGCTCTCCGTAACAAACGCTCCCAGGTAGCGCATAATCTCAAAGCGGATAGGATCACGTTCATAAATTTCGGGTAGCTGGGCCAGTTCGTGCAGACGAGGATACATGTCCTGTCCCTGATAGCGCAACTCTGTAAACCAGGCATTGTGATTAATCCCGGCGCAGCGCCATTTGAGATCCGTGTATGGCACATGCAGATAGCTTGCCAGTTGCTTTGAGGTTCCTTGCACGCTATGGCACAAACCTACAGTTTGCATCGTGGTTTCTGTCAAAGCCACAAGGGTAAGTATTGACATGGGATTGGTATAGTTCAGTACCAGGGCTTGCGGGCAGAGCCGCTCTGCGTCGTGAAGGATATCGAGCCAGTCAGGGCCAGTGCGCAACGCCTTGAAGATTCCTCCTGGGCCAATAGTGTCGCCGATACACTGATTCACGCCGTACTTCATAGGAATATCGAAGTCGTGACGCACATTGGCAAGACCCGCGACCTCGATGGTATTGATGAGAAAATCACTTCCCGTCAGCAGATCATCTCGCTCAGTGGAAGCGCGTACACTCCATTGCTTCCCACTGAGTGCAATCAGCCGCTCAGCGATCTGTTGTGCCAGTTCCAGTCGGCTCGCGTCAATATCCACCAG
>DATGJV010000434.1:0-7025 GCA_035295005.1 Ktedonobacteraceae bacterium
TGCCAGCGCCACTGAGATGATTGCGGCGCTGGGTTGCCTGAACCAGATGGTGGGACGCTCCCACGAATGTGACTACCCGCCAGAGGTAGTGTCGCTGCCAGAGATCAGTTCGCCGCAAATCATGACGAACACAAGCAGCGCGGATATTGACGCCCAGATTAAACAGCGCGTCCACGCGGGAGTTTCAGTAGAAAATGCCGCACTCACCGCCTTGAGCATCTATGCTATAAACATTGAGCAACTGCAAGCTCTTCGACCGGATGTTATCTTCACACAAAATCAATGCGAGGTGTGCGCCGTAAGCGAACGCGATGTGACACAAGCGGTACAACAACTGACAGGACTCGCACCCCGCATCGTCTCGCTCTCACCCTATCGCTTGAGCGATGTATGGGAAGATGTGCTTCGTGTAGGCGAGGCTCTGCATCATCGCGCCGAAGCTGAGCAGCTGGTACAATGCTATCAACAACGTCTGAATGCCCTGCAAGCCACAACGTCACAATCTGGCTCTCGACCGCGAGTGACCATTCTTGAGTGGCTTGACCCCTTGATGGGGTCGGGCAACTGGACACCAGAACTGGTGGCTTACGCGGGCGGCAAGAACGTCTTTGGTGAGGTCGGGCAACACTCACCCTGGATAAGCTGGGAAGAATTGCAGATGGCAGACCCCGACGTGCTGGTCCTGGCACCCTGTGGCTATAGCATCGAACGCACATTACAAGACCTGCCCATCCTCCAACAACACCCCAACTGGCAAACGTTACAGGCCGTGCGCAACAATCGCGTCTACGCTATTGATGGCAACCAGTACCTGAATCGCTCAGGGCCGCGTCTGGTTGAGTCAGCAGAATTGCTTGGAAGAAGCCTGTGGGGGAATCAACTGGCAATTCCAGTTGATGATGATGGATGGAGGCATCTAGATTCCTGATACGCGGGAGGGCAAAAAGCTGATTGATGAAAAAGCCATGAAAGAGAAAGAGAAAAAGATATACGCTAAGGACCTGAACATTGATCTCGCGTCAGGGCAGGAAAAAGAGTACTTCAAATGGTTTCTAGCGTGCCTTTTATTTGGCAAGCCCATCCAGCAGGAAGTGGCAAAGGAGACGTACTTCGAATTCGTTAAAGAAGGATTCGTTACGCCGGAAGCAATACTCAAGGCCGGATGGGATAAGCTTGTCGAAGTTTTAGACAGAGGGCACTACGTCCGTTATGATTTCTCAACGGCGACGAAACTGCTGGATGTTTCTAAAGCCCTGAAAGACCAGTATGGAACTGTCTCGGAACTTGTAAAACAGTCCGCAACGAAAGACGAGTTGTCTTCGCGCTTACAAACCTTCAAAGGGATTGGCCCGAAGACAGCAGAAATCTTTTTGCGCGATATGGCACCTGTCTTGAAAAGCAAAAAATCACAGGAATGGTGATGCTTCCTTGACAATCGGGTCAGTACAGATTACCATATCAACATGAACCTTGAACCACGCAAAGTTCTACCTCACAACCGATGACGCTTCAAAATGCATTGTATGAACAATGTATTTTTATTGGAACATTGAGAGGAGCAACCCATGCCTGATACTCAGCATACGAAATATCTCTTGAGCGAAAATGAAATGCCTCGTGCATGGTACAACATCGCGGCGGACTTGCCTCGACCACCCGATGCCGTCTTGCACCCTGGCACAAAGCAGCCAGTCACCCCCGATGACCTTGCACCATTATTTCCGATGGCCTTGATTATGCAAGAGGTCAGTACCGAACGCTATATCGAGATTCCAGGGCCGGTGAGACAGGTTTACAATCTATGGCGGCCCAGCCCACTTTACCGCGCACGCCGCCTGGAACAGGCTCTTGATACTCCTGCTCGCATCTATTATAAGTACGAAGGCGTCAGTCCTGTAGGCAGCCACAAACCCAACACGGCGGTTGCCCAGGCTTTCTATAACAAAGAAGAGGGCGTGAAGAAGCTTTCCACTGAGACGGGCGCGGGTCAATGGGGCTCGGCACTGGCAATGGCTGGTGCCTTCTTCAACATGGATGTCGAGATATTCATGGTTAAGGTTAGCTACCAGCAGAAACCGTATCGTCGGTATGCCATGGAAACTTACGGGGCAAAAGTTCACGCCAGCCCGACCAATCTTACTGATGCTGGACGCAGTATTCTTGAGCAAGACCCTGATAATCCGGGGAGCCTCGGTATCGCGATCAGTGAAGCGGTGGAGGTCGCGGCAAAAAGCGGTGGCACCACCAAATATTCGCTCGGAAGCGTGTTGAACCATGTGCTGATGCATCAGACGGTCATTGGCGAAGAGGCACTGCTCCAGTTTGAGAGAGCTGACGATTATCCTGATGTGGTTGTCGGCTGTACCGGCGGTGGCAGCAATTTCGCGGGTATCGCCTTTCCGTTTATTGGCAAGGCGCGCCGAGAAGGGCTGAAAACGCGCTTCCTGGCAGCCGAGCCAATGGCCTGCCCCAGCCTGACTAAAGGACTGTATGCCTATGATTTCGGCGATACCGTTGGCATGACCCCGCTCGTGAAAATGCATACCCTCGGCCACAATTTTATGCCTCCCGGCATTCACGCGGGTGGTTTGCGCTATCATGGCATGGCCCCACTCGTCTCGCTCTTGCACGATGAAGGCATTATCGAGGCTCGTGCCTACTATCAAAACGCGGTTTTTGAAGCAAGCACACTGTTTGCTCGCAGCGAAGGCATTATTCCCGCGCCGGAATCTGGTCATGCTGTACGGGCAACTATTGAAGAAGCACTGCGAGCGAAAGAAGAGGGGAAAGAGCGCGTTATCCTCTTCAACCTCTCCGGTCACGGTCATTTCGACATGGCAGCTTATGAAGCGTACTTCAGTGGCAAACTGCAAGACTACGAGTATCCTTCCGAGGCCGTTGCTGCCGCACAACAGAAATTGCCGCAGGTCGTGTAGGAATAGGAGACAATGATTGTGTGACAGGTGTTGTTGTCTCAGCAACAACACCTGTCACACAATCATTGTCTCCTATGAAATCACAGGCTACGAGGAGGTTGCGTACATGCGTGTCGGCGTTGGACTACCTACCACTGTGCCGGGAACTGGAGGGTCACTTGTCATTGAATGGGCACGGAGAACCGATGAAGGACCATTTTCCAGTCTCGGCGTGCTTGATCGTTTCGTGTATGACAGCTACGAACCGTTACTTTCGCTGGCCGCCGCCGCCGCCGTGACACAGCATGTCAAGCTTGCCACGACTATAGTGATCGGGCCGTTGCGCAATACAACGCTGCTGGCGAAACTGGCAGCCTCGCTTGATGCACTCTCCAATGGAAGGCTTGTGTTAGGACTGGCCGTAGGCGCACGCAAGGACGATTACGAGGCCGCTCACGTGGAGTATCGCTCACGAGGACGACAACTCACCGAACAACTGGCGACGCTACGTACAATGTGGGAAGATAGCGCCATCGGGCCGAAAGCGATTCGCCACGGTGGTCCTGATATACTCGTAGGTGGCTCCAGCGATAGAGGTTTTGCGCGTATGGCCCGCTACACCGATGGCTATGTGCATGGTGGAGGGCCACCACGAGCCTTCGCACGAGCAGCAGACAAAGCACGCGCCGCCTGGTCTGACGCTGGACGCCCTGGCAAACCGCAACTCTGGGCGCAGGGATATTTTGCTTTTGGCGCAGAGGCCGCTGAAGCGGGAACGGAGTACCTGAAAGATTACTACGCCTTCACCGGGCCGTTTGCCGAAAGAATCGCGGCTGGTTTGCTCACAACACCCCAGGCAGTCGCGCAATTTATTCGTGGCTATGAAGAAGCCGGGTGTGACGAACTGGTGCTATTTCCCACCGTGTCGCAGATTGACCAGCTAAACCAACTGGCGGATATCCTCGACGGACTGGGCAGGAGAACGGTATGAAAATAACCATTCTCGGTGCCGGGCCAGCAGGTCTGTATTGCGGACTGCTGATGAAGAAGGCGTATCCCACGTATGACATTACGATTCTCGAACGCAACCCGCGAGATGTGACCTACGGTTGGGGAGTCGTTTTCTCCGACCGCACACTCGCCTCATTCCAACGCGCCGACTACAAGACATACGAGGAGATCAGCGGCCACTTCGTCATCTGGGATGCCATTGATGTGCATTATCGCGACGCAACCATTCGCTGTGGCGGCCACATCATCGCTAGCATCGGTCGTAAACAACTGCTCAATATCTTGCAGAGGCGTTGTGCTGAACTGGGTATCACCCTGAAATTTAATCACGAGGTCCACGATGTTGCGAACCTCGGCGATTATGATGTACTGATTGCAGCCGATGGTATCAATAGCGTTGTGCGCAAAACCTACGCCTCATTCTTGAAACCGGAGATAACGCCGGGAAAAGCGAAATATATCTGGCTTGGCACGACAAAAGTTCTCGATGCCTTCACCTTCATCTTCCGCGAGAACGAACATGGCCTGTTTCAAGTGCATGCCTACCCCTCAAGCGGCACGACCAGCACTTTTATCGTGGAATGTGATGAGCAGACATGGCTGCATGCTGGATTGGACACAGCCAACGAAGCAACCAGCATTGCCTACTGTGAGCAACTTTTCGCCGGAGACCTGGGTGACGCAGGGATCATCTCCAACAACTCGAAGTGGATTAGCTTCCCCACGTTGAAAACAGAAAACTGGCATCATAACAATATTGTGCTGCTGGGTGACGCTATCCATACCGCCCATTTCTCCATTGGCTCCGGCACAAAGCTGGCAATGGAGGATGCCATTGCCCTTGCCAGCGCCCTTGAGCAACACAGCAACATCGAGGCTGCTCTGAATGCTTATGAGATTGAACGCAAACCGGTCGTCGAAATTTTCCAGAAGGCAGCACAGGAAAGCCAGACCTACTTTGAGACCATCAAACGCTATCTCAATCTCGACCCGATGCAGTTCACTTTCCAACTGCTCACCCGCAGTGGCCGCATCTCGTATGACGACCTGCGCTTACGCGACCCTCGCTATGGTGACTCGGTAGATCGCTGGTACGCACAAAAAGCGAGCGCGGAATTACAAACAATCGGGCAGCCTGAACATACTCCTGCGCCAATCATAGGACAACGAATCGCGCCACCGCCCCTGTTTGCCCCACTTCAATTTCGCTCACTAACGTTATCAAACCGTGTGATTGCGGTTGCGGATGAATATAGCGATAATACAGAGCATCCTTCACAGGACAGCCAGATAGACACTGGCTATAAGAAATATTTTACCCATCTCGCTTTCAGTGGTGTCGGCCTCGTCAAAAGCTCATTTACCGCCGTTTCCAGCGATGGTCGAATTACGCCGCACACACATGGTCTTTACGAGATTTGCCATGCTGAAGAATGGCAGCGCATTGTTGAAATGGTTCATGCACATTCATCGGCAAAACTCGCCATACAACTAGGCCACGCGGGGCGGCGAGGCGCAACTCGACTCCGCGATCGGGCCCTGGATAGGCCGCTTCGTGAAGGTGCATGGCCTTTGCTCTCAGCATCTTCTATTCCCTACACTCCCGTCAGCCAGATTCCAAAAGAGATGGACAAAGACGACTTGGAACGGGTGTGTGATGATTTTGTCAGGGCTACCCGCATGGCAGACGAGGTTGGATTCGACCTGTTGCAACTTCATTACGCACACGGCTACTTGCTGGCAAGCTTTCTCTCACCTTTGACCAACCAGCGTACCGACGAATACGGCGGCACGCTGGAGCAATGGATGCGCTTTCCATTGGCCGTATTCGATGCCGTGCGAGCGGTGTGGCCCACTCACAAGCCCATTTCAGTAGCCATTTCCGCGACAGATTGCGTGCCGGAAGGTAGTAGTGTAGACGATGCCGTGGTACTGGCGAGAACACTGAAAGCGCACGGATGCGATATAATCGAAGTGCTGGCGGGTCAAACCACACTTGAGGGCGAACCACCCTACGGACGCGGTTTCCTGACCCCATTGAGCGACCTCATCCGCAACGAAGCCAGTATCTCAACCATAGTTGGCGGTTATCTCACGACAACGAACGAGATCAACACCATCCTGGCGGCGGGCCGCGCAGATTTGTGCATTCTGGAACAACCGATTGTACGATAGAGAGGACACCATTATTTATGTCAAGCAACAACAATCTTCCACTGGCGGGGAAGCGGGCGGTCGTGACGGGCGCGGGACGGGGTATCGGGCGCAGCATTGCGCTTGCCCTTGCGGAGGCAGGAGCCGATGTGGCGATCACGGCTCGTACCACAGGGGAACTTGAGCAACTTGCGACGGATATTCGCGGCATGGGCAGACAAAGCTGGTTGACGCCGTGCGATGTGATGAGCGTGGAGCAGGTGCAACAGATGGCACAAACGTTTCTTGACGGTATGGGTGGGATAGATATCCTCGTCAACAATGCCGGCAACGCGGGAAGCCATAAATTCCTGAACCATCCCGACGAATTGTGGAACCGTATGCTTGCCATTAATCTGACCAGCGTCTATCAGGTGACAAAAGCCTTTATACCGCGCCTGATTGAGCAGCGTTACGGGCGCATAATAACCGTCGCCTCTATTGCTTCTCGCGTGGGCGGCGGCTATATTGCGGCCTATACCGCAGCAAAGCATGGTGTCCTGGGCTTGACCCGCGCACTGGCAACAGAGATGTTGCAATACAATATCACTGTCAATGCCATTTGCCCCGGCTATGTGGATACGCCTATGACCGATGCCAGCGTTAGCAACATCGCGGCACGTACAGGGATGCCGGAAACACAGGCACGCGCTACACTGGAAAAAAGCAGCCCCCAGAATCGGTTGATTGAACCGGAGGAGGTCGCGGCTATAGCGGTGTTCCTCGCGCAAGATAGCAGCAAAGGCATCACCGGACAGGCCATCAATATTGATGGCGGCGGAGTCATGTCATAACAGCAAGGGGTCGAGAATGAGCTACGATTTTCTCTATGAAGTTCACGATGGCATTGCGACGCTCACCTTCAATCGTCCCGAAGTGATGAACGCCCTCACCTTCAAGGTCTAT